>JAEOUI010000504.1 GCA_016839425.1 Promethearchaeota archaeon | reverse complement strand
TTGAATAATCTGGTTTTGGTTTAATTCTTATCAAATCCAGATCTATCCTTTCCAATAAGTCTCCTGTTAATTCTCCTGGTATCCCCTTGTTAATAAATAAAAATTTTTGAATATTATCAATGGAATTCGAATTTAATTTTTCCTTAAAGTATTCTTGGCATGATTCTTCTAGCCAGTATTCGTATTGAGATTTTTCGTTTCCATATCCGTGTGATATTCCATCGATTGCGGGATTATAACCCGGAAAACCCGCAGTGAGCGAATCACCTAAACAGAGAATAATCATGGTCGTTTTTATGATTTGAGTACTTAACAATTCTCACAAAGAAATTTAAATATTGTTATCTTTTAGTTTATATAGAGATGGGATTTGTTGAACCAAATTTTGAGATTGATAAAAAAGGTAGAGTCATATGTCAACAACATACGAATTATGACTACTTGAAACAATTATGCGAAAAAAGTGCAACTAACAATAATTATAATTGCGATGTGAGCCTTACATGTGCTACCTGTCAAGAATATCTAAGAGATAACTGTTATTTTCCCAAATCTGATATCGATAAGATAGAACACGATCGGACTAAAACAAAACTATTTTCGTGTAAATTATGCGGAAATCGAATACACAGAATCTGGACCGTACTTTATAGTCTTTATTACGAAAAAAAATACGAAATTGATATACCCTTAATATGCTGTAGTTGCTACGATTCATTAAAACAAAATAATTTTTTGGAAAAATACAAGCGAAGGGCATACTCAATTAAATTCTACATGTTTCTATCAGTATTAATCATTATTCAAAACTTAGTATTTACCAATCCGTTATACACGACTTTCAGTATTATCAATATCTTTTTTGCAATAACATGCGTGGTTATTTATGGTAGATATCTCAAAAGAATCAAACAAGGAAGGGATTACTATCAAAAATATTTTTTAAGAAAAGAAGATGATCAATAACTAGAGAGTATTATTTTACTTTTTATCAAGAAATTATAGATATTAATTATTGATCAATAATGGTAGATAAACACTGCGATAAACATTCGCGATTTCACTATAATTGTAAAGATTGTAGGGAAGCCGCAAAAGAATTTGCTAAAAGCGGAGAAAATAAGCGTTTATATCCCGACTACGATGAAACAAAAGAAAAGGATATTACTTCTCCTCAACCCGAGAAAATTGACGAAGATGATAGGCGATACAAGTATGTAAAAGTAGCGGATTCCAATTTAAGGATTAATAAAAGAAAGATAAGGAAATACGCCCTTATCATTGTTCCAATACTGATCATCCTTTTCACAATTTTAACATTCGTGTGGTTCTGGCCAAATTGGTATGGTCCTATTAACCTAAATACGCAATTATACGCAAATAAAGCGGGAGGTTTGGATTACGGTAATGTTTATTTCTTAAATCTATGGTCATCAAACTTTTTCTTTAACAAAACTTGTCTAATAACGGCTATTATTGGGTGTCTTATTATGAGTTTACCCCCGAATAGGAATTTGTTAACAATGATTGGGACGAAATTAAGATTTGGTAAACCATCTTATTTGAAATGCTTGATATTCTGGTGGACAATTGGTTTTATTCTTTTTTATTTTTTTGGATTTTTTGTCAATAATGAGAACGATTTTGGATGGGCAATGTATTTATTAGAAACGGGAGAACTCCAGATGTCTCCTACAATTTTACTTGATGCTTTTAATGTTATATTTAATCCCGATGTTCTCGATATCGAAACGATCTTTCTCTATACAAATATCATCCTTCCACTATCATATTTCATAATAGGTGTTATTTTATTTCGAGCTACCTTGAATATTGCAAGTAATTTATACTTGAGAAGGAACGATTATAATGTGGTTTCAAATCTGCTCATAATCATCGGAGGCATATTTGGATTAGTCTTTTTTGATCTTCCCACATATGCGTTAAACGGTTTAGAACTCATCCAAAGCTATTCCATAATGGTTTTTTTCATTGGATTCGTGCTATTAAGTGTTGGTGTTTATGCTTATGGCAAGTATAAGGTCATTAAAGATAGAAGAAATTACAAGATTCCAAAAAGAGAAGCAAAGAGGATTATGATACCATTAGCACTCGTAATAGTTATTGGATTTATACCTCTAATCGCCAGCGTTCCTTCCTATGTAAATTTAAATAACACGGCTACCTGGAACGACCTGGCATGGAATAAGGGATTTTTACGAGAAATCACATGGACCCAAACTTGCGCTGGATTAGACACCTTCGAGGAACGTTCCATTCAAAACTATACTGATTCATCAAGCACGGAAGATGAAAATATTCTCTCTCAGATCCGACAATACGATCAAGGATACGCCATACCACGTTTTGCAGTGGTAATTGGAACTACTTTTGAAGGTCTTGCTGATTCTGATATTGTATATATTAACGGGACGGAATATTGGGTCGCACCTAAGACTTTAAAATGGAGCGAGCTTGAGAGCGATCCTACACAAATTCACACGGAACTATACGATCATGTGGAAGGATTTTTGGCAATGGAAACTTATTCTGGAGAAATTGTTAATGTCACTGAAGTTTTTAATATTTCGGAAAATTATCCAATCTTCTTTGGCGAGCACGAACGACAGACTAGTTCTGGTGCTTACGATCCCGATATTTTGCTTGGCACTGACTGGCGGGGAAGTCCTTTTAATGATTATAACTACTCTGGAACTCCTGATGGCACGCTTTCTGGTTTGGAAGCTTGGTGGTTCACGACTAATATGGGACTTTTAACCTACGCAACTGAGCCTACTCAGGATTATTTAATTAATCGAAACATCAAGACTCGCGTTAGTAATATTTTATTACCTGGACTTGAAATTGATTACGACCCATATTTAGTCTTTAACATTGCTGAAGGAAAAATGTATTATGCTGTATCGATCTACACATCTATTTATATAGGTTCTTATTCTCAGACGCCTATTTATCGGTTCTTAGGCGTTTGCTTGGTTGATGTGTTAGATGGAGTCATGAATTTTTACAAAAATCCTTCTCTCGTTGAATCAACCGTCGATCCCACCTATAACCTCTGGAAGGCTTATATGAGTAAATACGATTGGCAAGTTGCGCCCGACTGGTTAGCCTCTCAACTTCGATATCCCGAATCCCTATTTGAGTTACAACTTGAAGCATATTATAGGTATCATGTGACGAATCCTACAACATGGAAGAGAGCAGATGATTTCCACGAACGACCCGAAAATGGGGATACTTTTTATGTAGAAACCGATTTAGGTGATGGTATCGAATATGTTGGAATGGACTTAGTTGAATTTTACGGTTCAGATGCAAGACGGTTAGCTGGTGTATATGTGGTAAGGCACGGAGAACATTTTGGAGAAATCATATTTTATAGCACTCGGGAAGCGTCAGAAACACTAATTGGTCCAAAAACGGCAAGAGACACTTACGAAGCGACAGATAAGGATAAACTCAATCTAATAAATCCCTATAGGTTTGGAAATACCTTGATTTATCCCCTAGGAGAATCATTGTATTACTACATTCCCGTATACGCAACTGTACAAGAAGATCTCCAAAGTCTCTCGAGAGTAGGCTTAGTAAATGCTATTACCGGAGATATTGGTGTTGGTGAAAATATATCGGAAGCCTACGAATCGTTAAACATTGGTCCACCTGGAGATTTTGATTTCGTTTCAAATAATTTTACGGACGGAGATGGTAAATATTATTTGAATTGGTCGGTTTCTGAAAATGCCACCTATTACGATCTCTACGAATCTTTAACACCCATCACCACAATAGAAGGTCTAGATCCAATCGCAACTAAATTGACGACTAGAAGTTATTATATCGATACTGGCGAAGATGATGGAGTATTCTATTATATAGTGCATGCTTATAACGATTTTGGAGAAATCTTTTCGAGTTGCCTTAGAGTAAATATCACTGAACCAATCCCAATACTCTTTGAATTTACAATGGATTCTAATATCTGGTTCCCTGCTAACAATACATACGATTACGCAGAATTTTCCTATTTATTACAAAATATCGATGATAATCTCACCCACACAGGTTACGATATCGTATTAAACCTTACTATTGAGGTAGATCCATCATACATTGTTTTGTTGGGCATTCCATCAGTTCAAAATTATACTACATCAGAATCTATAACATTTACCTTATTTAATGGAACACTTCCATTAGGTAAATCCGAAGGATATAAAGCCTACTTAAATTGTACTGAAGATGGGCTTATCATATATTATACATGGGAACTATTCGTTGATGGTAAATTAATGGGAGAATCTGTTACTACTGGAAGAATATATGTGGAACGACCCTTAGACGCTTAATTTTATTTAAATTTTAATTTTTTTTTCATCATTTTTAAATTAAATTGTTTTTTTCAAAAAGAAAAATTTCTATTTATTATTATATTAGAATTTTGT
The DNA here is from genome assembly GCA_016839425.1 of Promethearchaeota archaeon. The sequence goes on along the minus strand of JAEOUI010000504.1, from coordinate 3,227 downwards.
TGATTTTATGAATATTAATTTTAAACAAGCTAAAAATCTCATTACAAAAAGCAACTTACCATCTATCGATTTCGTTATTAATCCTTATGTGGGCTGCCAGCACGGATGCATCTATTGTTATGCCGAATTTATGATAAGGTTCACTGGACATAAAGGGGAAAAATGGGGCGATTTTTTAGATATAAAGCAATGCAATTTAAACAAGATTAATCCCCATAAATACGATGGAACTTCAATCCTGTTAAGTTCGGTTACTGATCCTTACTTACCCCTTGAAAAAAAGTACCAAAACACTCGAAAAGTATTGAATACATTAATCGGCACTAGAGCTAATGTTCAAATCCTCACAAAATCGAAACTTGTAACAAGAGATATTGACTTGTTCAAGCGGTTCGAGAATATTAGTATTGGTATATCGCTATCGTCATTAAACGAGCAATTTTCGAGAATGGTCGAACCGAGAGCATCCAAACCTTCAGAACGATTGAACGCAATTAAACAGATTCACGAACAAGAACTTCGGACATATGTTTTCATTTCTCCATTCTTTCCAGGATTTTCAGATTATCGGGTAATAATCGAAAAATCCTTGGATTATACCGATTACTACATGTTTGAAAACCTTAATTTTAGACCTCATAACATTCCAAGAATAAACGGCATGATAAAAACTAATTACCCTCAATTAATTTCTCAATATCAAGAACTTCAATCAAATCAATCCTATTGGGAAGTACTCGAAAAAGAGATTGATATTTATTGTAAGAAAAAAGAATTAAATTATAGCATTGAATTCCATCACGGCGGATTTTCGAAATCGTGAATGCTGGAAATTTTTTCAATTAAAAAAAACACAGATTCGCTTCTATATCTCAAAGTATCGATTGCAAGTTTTAATTCATCGGGATCTTTAATCCAACCTTTAGCATCTTCAATATTTTTCTTGAAATTATTCGCTAATTTTTGTAAAGAGTTTACTTGCCAATCAAAATTGCTCTCTGGATCTAATAACTTGTTTTTCAATTCTTCAAGCATTTCAAGGAAGGTTTCAATAGACATTCCGCACCTTTTATTAAAGGTATTACTCATCCATTTCCTAGCAAAAAATCCCAGGTCGTCAGTTTCCTTCTTTACTGATAATATGATATTAGTGACATTATCCATAAGTTCATTTAATGATTGAGAAATTACTCTTGGTGTTAATTCTAAGTTTTTATTAGGTAGTTCTTTTTTTTGACCAATTAATCCATGCTTTAGAAGAACTTCAAAAGGGCTGGCAATTTGTCCGTGGTGTTCTTTGGCGTGAACTATAGCATGTGCCCAACCTGCCGCGCAATGTTCTGTGGGCATTAAACCATCGTATCCGGGATTTACTCCTTGGTTCTGAAATTCGTGTTCTGTCATGCCAAATTTAGGAGCAAGCAATCGAGTTGCCTCCTGAATACCTGGAGTATCAACCATTCCAGGTCCAAAAGTAAAAACAGAAATATTTGTTTCATCAAGTTCAGCAGCAAGCGATTCAGCGATTGAATTCAATGCAACCTTGCTTGCGAAATAAGGGGCCATATAGGGAGTACCCCCGGCAGAAGTTACATTCACGATTACTCCATCATCTTGCTTTAGAAAATGAGGAAGGAAAGTCCTTATAGCAAAAACCGGCCCTCTGATGTTTACTTGGTACATCTCATCCCACGCTTCCATTGGCAATTCTATTAGTGTTCCCGCAGCATAAACTATAGCGTTATTTACTAAAATATTTACTTTTCCATATTTTTCTAGAACAATTTTCTCTAAATTTAATATGTCATTTTCTTTCGAGACATCCGTTCTGATATAAATCGCTTCCCCTCCTTCTTCACGAATTAACGATTCTACATCTTTTCCTTCTGGTGTGATTTCTGCAATTACCACTTTTGCTCCTAACCAGGCTAATGATCTAGCAAGCTCTTTTCCAATACCTCTACCAGCTCCCGTAATAATAGCAACTTTATTGCGAAGACTATCTTTTTCTAAATTTAACTTTTCAATGAACAAAATTTACACTCTAGGTCTATATGTAAAATAAGAAGAAGGATTATTTTTTAAAACAAATGGAGTCCAATCAATGAGTATTACTTCAAAAATCCTTCAATCTCGTTGTAAACCATTTCTAATGTGTTTAAATCGGGTAAAAATGTGATTCGAATGTGATCCTTGCCATAATTACCAAAACCCGACCCGTAAACCGTGCAGATGCCGGTTTTTCTCAATAAATCCACGACAAATTCCTTATCGTTGCTCCACTTGGGGAATTCCTTGAAATCTATCTTCGGGAAGAGATAAAACGCACCATCGGCGTTTACAACGCTGACACCCTCGATTTGGCGCAGCCTTTTGTATGAATAATCCCTACGTTGTCTAAGCTTAACAACCATCTCGTCTGTATGAGGTCCAGGATTTTTTAAAGCCTCAATGGCGGCGTATTGAGCGATTGAATTTGCGCACAAGCGTGCTCTTGCCATTTTGGCGATGTTTTCCTTTAGGTCCTCTATTTTATTTGCTGGATCGTAATAATATAGATAACCAAGCCTCCAGCCCGTTGCGAGGTGAGCCTTGGAGAAACCATTCATGCCTATTATTGGGACATCCTTGCTAAAGGAAGCTGGGCAAGAATATTGCTTTTCGAACACGATTTGGTCGTAGATCTCGTCTGAAATCACTACGAGGTCGTGTTCTCCAGCGAGGTCAATGATCTCCTTGACATGCTTGTCGCTAAACAATCCTCCCGTGGGATTATTGGGAGTGCCCATCAATATCGCCCTTGTTTTATTGGATATTTTACTCCTTAGATCGTCGATGTCCGGCTCCCAACCCTTGTCTTCGTCCAATTTATATTCAATAGGCACGCCATCGAAAAATTTGGAATAACTGATGTATAAGGGATATGAAGGGCCAGGAACGAGTATTTCGTCTCGATTTTCCAAGAGAGCCGATAGGGAGAAAAAGATTGCTTCCGTTACGCCTGAAGTTACTAAGATATCGTCAGGAGTAATATCAATGGAGTTTTTATTTCTTTCATACTTGCAGATTTCTTCTCGAAGTTCGGGAACGCCCAGTGAATCCACATAAAAGTTTTGACCGTCCAAAGCGGCTCGAGCCATTGCGTTGCAGATGTAAGGTGGCGTTTTGAAGTCGTATTTCACGGGATCTCCTATATTTAAGTGAATTACTTCTTTTCCTTGCTTCTT
>JAEOUI010000503.1 GCA_016839425.1 Promethearchaeota archaeon | reverse complement strand
TCCTCTTTCGGTCTCGCATTCTTCTAACACTTTAAGCGCTGGAGACCGAAAGACGCCAGGATTATTAGTTATCATTTCCATAAAAAATAAGCTTGTCATCGATTTTAAACGAAAAAATTCCATCGGCGTACTGACCGTTAACTCCACTTGATAATTTAATGTAAATTTCGAAGTGCATCCATTCATCTCTCGTTAAAGGAATTAATGGCGAATATTTATTAATATCCGTGCCAGCATCCCAACCCGCATCTCCAGAAAGTTGCCAGATAAACGAGAACTCCGTTTCTTGTAAATAATACATGACCAGTTCAATATGTCCCGTCTCGCCATACGACCAAAATTGTTTAAAATTATGAATGGTTCCGTCTGGAGGAGTACTATAATTTTCCTCCAATTTTAAGTGGTAACTGATATAAATTTCGCGACTTTCAGGCCAACCTTGAGAATAATGACTAATTTCAAAATCGCCTCCACCATCATCCGTATTATTGTGAGAAGATCTTATTGCGCTTCCACGGTATCCCTCAACAAATGTGACGATATCTTCTGGATTTCCTAGAGGATACTCGCTTGCTTGCGCTCGCCCATAAAGATCTTCTAAAGAATTATTAAAGCTAAAATATGAAATTCTTTTTGCAATATTATTAATCGGGGGATCTATAGGATCTGGATCAGGAACTATGGGATCTAAATCTGTGGTACCTTCAGGATCATTTTTAATAATTGTAATGGGATATGGAACAATATTAAGAAGAAATAAACTTGTAACAACGATATTACATATAAAGAATAAACTAGTCGTTTCTAAAATGTATTTAACTTTCCCCATAGTAAATTGAACTCTTTAATTAAAAAGATTAGATTACTTAGACATGTAAATTTTATTTTTTAATGAATATTAGAATTATAGTAGATAAATTCTAATACTTTTCAATTTAACCTGTAAATTTAATAAAAGCAAGCAAGGCCTCCAAGTTTCTCAAGAAAAAGCCCTAATTCAGATTCACTGCGTACAATCTTGGTCATGACGCAATTATTCCTTGCGATTTGAAGAATTCTATAAGTTCTATTCCTATTCTGCGGTTTATTTAGATATGTTTCATTCAAAACGATATAACGGGGTTTGGACAAGGTAGGATCTCGCTTGATGAGTTTCAACTCTCCATCAATTTCCTCTAATGTGTACAATACTTTAGAATCGTTCTTGCTAAGAATCCGTTTTAACTCGTCTAAGATTATATTACCTTCTTGATTTGAAGTATGATTGATGAGTGATGCAAAATCCTCTCTTGTTTTCAAGTAATAAATGTCTTTTTGCGTTTTTGCTTGGTTGCCTTCAATTTTTGAAAATACGACTCTTCTATCACTGCTTTTAAAGAGCCAGACATGATGCTTATTAACATGTTCTAGAAATTCATCAGAGTATCTTGTTTTTGGGTGGCAAAGTAGTACAATGCTCCGAATACCTTCCTCAAAAAATGGTCTCAAGACATTAACAATGTTCTCTTGAAAACGATACATTTGCTTTTCGTCTTGATTTCTTCTTTTCCTCCCGCGGTCAATGGTTAAATGGTGCCTAATAACTTCACTAAATACCTTCCAAACAACAGCGTTTTCGTCGTGGAATCCGATAAGAACGGCGATCGGATGACCGCGTTTTGATCGATTTCTTTTTTTTATCGTCATCCTACAATGATATTCATGAATGAAAATTAATAGTTGTTAGTATTTATTTTTAAGAATCTATTCTCCAATTATTTTTAAATCCTATTAAAATGTTTAAACTTGTTTTAACGCTTAAACCCAAAATACAATAGGGGCGTGCGAGTATTATTATATTGATAATCATGATCGTGAAAGATTTAATGAATTTAGCATTTAAGACTCCCCTATATGCTAGCTTATATAGTAAAAAAGGCATTAAAAAAGATTCAATAAATAGTTTGACCGATCTTAGCAAGTTACCCACTGTTTCTAAAAGCCATCTAACAAGTAACTTTTATGAAGCAATTGGAAAACCAGAAGACATCATAAAATTTCACACGACATCAGGGACAAGCGGCACACCTACTGTGGTCGGGTTTACTAAAAATGATTGGGACATTTATGTAAGACAAAACATCAAGTGCTTGCGATTGATTGGTACAACAAAGAGAGATATCATATATAACGCAACTCCTTACGGAATGTTCTTTGCGGGATTGGTTCTTCACGACGCAACCATAGGGATGAGTGCTAAAATAATCCCAGCAGGGACGCTCACTTCAACAAGCGCTCACTTTAACCTGTTCGAACTTTTTAAGCCTACGGTTTTTGTTGGGATACCGCAATATTTGCTTAAATTAGCTAACGATTATTTAGATTCGGGCAAGGATCCAAGAGATTTGTCTTTTAAAAGAGCTTATTGCTTAGGAGAACCACTCCACGACAAGAAACGCAAGCTCATCGAAGACTTATGGGACATTGAAGCGTATTGTGGATACGGACTTTCTGAGATTGGAGCGGGCTCTGAATGCTGCGAAAAAATTGGCTTTCATTGGCCGATCGAAGACATCCATGTTGAAGTATTAGACGAACGCAATAGCAAGGGTGAATTAACCTATACTACATTGAAAAAGACCGGAACGCTTGCTATTCGGTTCAGGTCAAGAGATTTAGGGAAGATTATAGACGGATCATGTCCTTGTGGCGATAAAAGCCCTCTAATTAGTCATATAGAAGAGAGGATAGACGAACTCGTAAAAGTTAAGGGCACGCTGATAAGTCCATACGCAGTCGAGTCCGCAATGTGCGCATTCAAGGAGGTACGAAATTATTTATTTATAATCGAAGATGTAGGTGGTTTGGATATTACAACGGTCTATGTCGAAGGCGATGGAATCGAACCTCGGGCAATAAAGAAAGCAATAAATGCTACAACATTCATAACTCCAAACAATGTCAAATTGGTTTCAAAAGATAGTATACCCCTAATTGGACGCAAGGGGAAAAGATTCGTCGATTTAAGAAAGCAAAACGCTTTCAATAATACAATACGAAAGTTTGCGAAAGCTTCTTAAATTTTTTTTTATCTATCTTACAAAGTGAATAAAAAGAAATTTTGATTTGATCATGAGATCCGACGCCCATATACATATCCTTTCCGATAAAGAACCAAACTTATACGAGAATTACATTCTGGACCATAATATAAGTTCAATCATTGGAATATACGATAGTTATTACGATATTATTAAAATTAAAAGCATCAATTGCAAAATTTACAAGTTCTTCTGGATGCATGAAGCAAGTTTCCAACCTCATCCAATTCCCGATGGCTTAAAGTTCGAATCGTGGATAGATAATATAGCTATTAACGAAAAAAACCTCCTTCCAGCACTTAATTTCGCAATTGAATATAACTTACCATTATTAATTCACTGCAATCAACTTAGACCTGACTTGTCTCGACCTTCTTTCGTAGCGGAAATAGCCTCGCGGCATGCTGACTTACAATTTATAATTGCACATTCCGGCTCGTACGCACCACCTTTACCCGACAAAATGGCAGGAATTAAATTAATGGAAAAGTTAGTTTTAGAGGCAATTCATGCGTGCGAGCGTCTTGATAATGTATTTATCGAAACTTCAATATTAGCCTCGCCAAGAAAGCGCAAGTTAATCCTTGATAATTTCGATACAATAGAAGATCGGCTCCTTCTTGGAACGGATTTTCCTTTATCAGTGAACGATTTAATTGGAGCAAAGTTTTCCTTGAAAAGTGATTACGCTCCAACCATTACTTCTGAAGAGGCGTTCTTGATAGGTGATGGATTGGATGGAAAAAAGTTAGCTAAAATTTATTCAAATATTAAAGAAGTATTCTAATTATTATTCTATTTTTGTCTGGAATTATAAATTAGATTTTATAAGTGATTATCTTGTCTCTCAATAGTTCGACATAATCCCTAAGGTGTCTGGTCATCAAGAAGTTCTTTTTGACGTGTTCTTTTCCTGCTTTTCCCATTTGCTTTGCAAGAGCGGGATCATTGAGGAGTTTAAGGACTCTATCAGCACATTCCCCAACATTATTCACTAAATACCCCGTCTTTCCGTCGATAACTTGGAGAGGAATGCCCCCAACATTTCCGCCCACTACGGGTGTCTCTTTCCATAACGCTTCGCTTACGGTCAGTGCAAAGCCCTCTCTTAAGGATTTTTGAATCACTACTTTTGAATATCTTTGGAGAGCGTTTACTAGTAGACTACTTTCGGCCGTGCTCACAGTAATATCTGGATCATCCTTTACATGATCTATTAGTTGTTCATATATGATTTGTCCCTCTGGATCGTCCTGTGCCATATTACCTAAAAGTACTAAACGACACTCAAATTTTTCTTTAACTAGCTTGAATGCCTCAACAACACCAATTGGATCTTTCCAAGGATCGAAGCGCGAAATTTGTGATATTATGGGTTTATCCAATTCGATTCCATATTTAGAAAGGTAATGTTCGATTCTATCTTCACTAAGTTCGGTGTTTTTGTCGTTAAATGGCGAGATCGAGGGCGGGATGATAGTTTGAGGAAGTTTAACTAGTTGTTTATATTTATCCATCGAAACTATCATTGCGTCGTATTTTTCGAGATATTTCTTTAAATAATTCCATACGAATGCGTTACGACGCGAAATATCAATATGACACCTCCAGATCCAGGGTTGACGCTTTTTATAGAATTCAATTATTGGTAATGGCTGAGGATCGTGGATTATTACGCAGTCGGAATGCTCTAAATGGTTATATATTGAATTGCGCCTGTTTACATCCATATATATTCTCTTTCGGTTTTTTGATAAGCCCTTTCGACCGCCTTGCAATGCATTGTGTATGATTTTTGTAGTCGTAAAGAATTCGGGTGTGCCTTTAATTTGGTGCCATTCGGCATCTATTCCCAACTCATTCATCATTACTACCAAGTCATTGAGTATTTCCACAACTCCACCACCGTATAATGTCGAATTCACATGGATGATCCTTTTATCGTATAAGGGTTTTGCCAATTTAATAAGATCGCTTATCTCAGAATACCCTACTACCGAAGCAAACCTTTTCATCAAACTTTCCGAGCCTGAGTTTTTAACCATATCTTTTAAATACATTAATTATTCCCTCAAAAGATCATTTATGATAATTGTAATAATAAATTAATACACATCGTTATAATTCATAGATTCAATAAAATAAATTATTGTTTTAAAGATTTTGGACTTCTAATCGATATTTTTCAGACTCAATTAGGTCCTTTAATAACAAACGAGTTGCCCGAGAAGAAATAATGTTATAGCGCGCTTTAGTTCGTTGCAGACCTACTTTTATTGAATAGGCAGATTCTGGTGCGATTTCAAACATATCTTCATCGGTCGCATCGTCTCCTACGATAAGAATGAAACTCGAGTCTTTAATCGATATGAGTCGAGACACAATTCTACCTTTATTGATATTTGCATAGCGGAGTTCTACAACCTTATTACCTCGTAATACTTGCAAATTAAGATTGTGACTAAAATTCGAAAGATCAATTTCGAGCTCTCTAGCCCGAATCGCCCCCAATTCAGATTCTGAGCTCCTATAATGCCAAGCGAGCGAAATCTCTTTTTCTTCAATAAACGATTTTAAAGTCCTGTTCACATATCTTTCCATAATGGCACGAGCACCCTCCTTCCAATCAGTTTTAATGGGTTCAATTTGTTCCCATTCCATTCCGATTTCTTTAATCCAAAATCCGTGTTCAGCCACTAAACCAATGCTTAAATCTCCAAGCCACTTATCCAAGTCTTTTTTATCACGGCCACTTACAATATAAACATTATTTGCTTCGTCCTTAGCAAGTTTGTTAAGGATTAATAATAACTCCTCATCAGGATGAGCATTATTAGGGTCCTTTACGAAATCAACTAGCGTGCCATCGTAATCTAATACAATTAATCGTTTATCGCTTTTCAAGTAATTTTGTATTAACTTTTCTTTAGAGCGAGAGTCCATAAATTTTAGAGTCCTTTCTGGAGCTTCGTTTCTAAAAAAAATCATTG
>JAEOUI010000502.1 GCA_016839425.1 Promethearchaeota archaeon | reverse complement strand
CAGTTCCCATAGAATAAATTAATGATTCAAAAAATGATTAGGAATAAATATAATCCTTTACTCCGTGCTCTTTATCCACTATTTCAGATAAAGCCTTGTTGAAGTGCGCTTGAATTATTTTTGTTCCTCTATCTCTCAAGCATTTGATCCCCGCCTCGGTAACAAGTGCTTTTATGTGAGCACCACTAAATCCCTCGGTTTTTTTTGCGATCTCTTCTAAATCTACATGATCGAAGTTCATTTTTCTCGAATGTATTTTTAAAATCATCAGGCGAGCTTCCTCGTTTGGCAGACCAAATTTTATAATTCGATCGAACCTGCCAGGTCGTAATATAGCAGGATCAAGCACATCTTCCCTGTTAGTTGCTGCGATAAACATGATACCTTCCTTGTTAGCAAAACCGTCAAGTTCGGATAAGAGCTGCATGAATGTTCTCTGAACCTCTCGATCGCCCTTGTAAACTTCACTCGTTCGTTTCACGGCAATTGCGTCAATTTCATCGATAAAAATTATGGCAGGTAAGTTTTCTTTTGCTAGGGAAAATACTTCCCTAACCATTCGAGATCCTTCTCCAATAAATTTCTGAACGAGGTCTGAGCCAACAAGATGAATGAATCGGGCGTGAGTGCTGGTTGCAATTGCCTTTGCCAAGAGAGTTTTTCCAGTTCCCGGTGGACCTGAGAGGAGTGCTCCCGTTGGCGGATCAATACCAATTTGCTCAAATAATTCGCGATGTAACAACGGCAATTCGATTATTTCCCTTATCGCTTCAATTTGAGGATCTAAACCACCAATATCTTCAAACGAGACGGATGGCGATTCGATGAGCTCCATTCCTACGACATGATCTCTTATTTTTTTTGATAATATATCTAATATTTGCAAACTTTGACCGTGCAATACGACTGAATCTCCCGCCTCAGGTTTTAAAAAGGTATTTGGTTGTAATAAAACCCTGTTTCCAGGGGCGTGAGACGCAATTATTCGCCCATCTTTTAAAACCCGTTCGACTGAACCGATTATGAGCGGTTGTTTTTTCATTTGGTCCAAGAAGCTTTGATATTCATCAAGCATTTTCTTAAGTTTTTCGATTTCCTTGTCTTTCTTGTCCAAAGATTGCTCTAAGGATGCTATTTTCTTTTGAATTTTTTTAATATCAGACTCAGTCATACTTGCGATGTAAAATATTTCATTTTAAAAATATTTTTACATTATGATTTTCGTGGTTTTTATGAATCTTTAGGCAATTAAATCAAATTTTACACCAAATTGTATGTTCAAATCCGTTCGTAAAGAAAACGACGAATACGCGTTAAAATTTCACGAAAATCGTTTAAAATTGAAAATGCTTACTTGATTTCATGACTATTCTAGTATTTCCCTTATAAATCTATGTTTTATTACGATCCTTGGTTTTTTGGTTTAATAAAATTTATAAATACAAAATTCATATTTGTTATAATTAAATTCTATTTAATTGTACCAAAAAAAGAATTTATATAGAAAAAGTTTCTTATATAATTTACATTCAAAAAATATTTTTACTAAAAATAAAAAACAAGGCTGATATAAATGGCAGAAGAAGAAAGCTTTTTAAATGCTAAAGCGCTCGTAGTGGATAACGGTACGGGTATCAGCAAGAACGGTTTTGCCGGAGAAGATCAACCTCGATCGGTATTTCCAACTCTCATCGGATATCCTAAATACGAAAGTATAATGACCGATGTCGAGCACTACACCAGGGAATACTACATCGGAGAAGAAGCCATGCAACTCAAGGGCGTCTTAAAATTGATGTTCCCCGTAGAACACGGTATAATTGAAGATTGGACCGCAATGGAAAAGATCTGGCATTATACCTTCTACACCGACTTGAGAATCGATCCTAGCGAACACCCGGTACTCTTGACTGAAGCGCCATTAAATCCAAGGCCTAACCGCGAGAAGATGGCCGAGATCATGTTCGAGACATTCAACACTCCTGCGTTGTATGTAGCAATGCAAGCAGTATTGTCTCTCTATGCGTCCGGTCGTACGACGGGTTGCGTTATAGATATTGGTGACGGTGTGTCTCACGTCGTCCCAATTTTCGAAGGATTTGCATTGAGTCACGCCATTTCGAGAATCGACCTGGCGGGTCGAGACATCACGACATACTTGCAAAGATTATTGAGGCAAAAGGGATACTCGTTTACCACATCGGCAGAGAAAGAGATTGTCAGGGATATCAAGGAAAAACTCTGTTATGTCGCAATCGATCCCGAAAAAGAAATGATGCTCTCCAAGAAGGTCGCAGGAATGGAAAAGTCGTACATGCTCCCCGACGGCGAGACTATAAATGTCGGCGTCGAAAGATTCCTCGCACCAGAATGCTTCTTTAACCCAAGCGTTATTGGAAAAGAATTGGAACCCTTAGACGATGTGATCGTTGGCGCCATCTCGGAATGCGATGTCGACCTCAGGAGGGACCTTTACAGCAACATCGTCCTTTCCGGCGGATCTACCATGTTCCCCGGCATCAAGGAACGATTGACCAAGGAAATCAAAGAACAAATTCCTGAGTCGGTCGATGTAAAGATCATTGCGCCTCCCGAAAGGATGTACTCCGTGTGGATTGGCGGTTCTATCCTCAGTTCCTTGAAAACTTTCCACAGAATGTGGGTCACGAGAAGGGAATACAAGGAAATGGGACCACAAGTAATTCACAGATGCTTCTAAGCCCGAACGGGCACACTCACGAATTTTTTTATTAATTCTTTTTTTTTATTGCGATTTTTCTGATCAGATACCAAACGGTTCAAATCTAAAACATATTGAATCCTTGCTGTAATATTTATTCTTTATTTGACAATGAAGATTCTTTTTTTCGTAATACACGCAATTAAGACATGTTAGATCGCGCTTTTTAAGCCTTAATTTAATTTGCTTTAATTTTTCAGGGTAATTTCCTTTTTTTAGGTCAATTCTAAATTTCTCAATTGGTGTCGCAGTTATCTTACAATAGATAATATTAGGAGACGGGGGATTCCACTCCTTTATTACGGCACCATAACTATTTTTTTCCATCGGGGGTTTTTGCTTGCCATATCCACACTTGCAGCGATTTTTCATCAATAAACCTCCACATTCCGGACAGAAATCAACCATTAGTATTAATTACCAACGAAATTTTCTAATTTAAAATATGTAATTATCAACTATTTATCATCTTTATTTAATATCAAATAAGATGATAAATTCTATTGAAATTCCGTTTCAAAATATTTATTTTATTTTTTTAAATTTATCTATTTTAAAAAAAAATATTAAGGTAAAGGATTTAAAAAATCAATCCATGACCTATCTCCATTAGATAATCTGAGAGGATACTTAATAAGATTATTATTATAAGAACGATTATTCTCGTTTCTGTTTCGTTAAAATATTTTGATATTGTCCATTTTTCGTTTATGGTTTTCGAATATTCTGAATAATATTCACCATACCTAGCTAGTAGTGAATAATTTTCTATTTTAGCGAGAATAAAATAAAGCGAAACTTCTATAATCCAGGTAATCCCTATCCAAATCGAATCAATCGAACCTAAACTGATGTATATTATCGCACTGGGATAATTACGCAAGCATAATATGGTTAACCCTAGAGTCATTAAACAAATACCAATATATTGAGGATGTTTAAATGCCTTGTACGGACCTTTATCTATCAAGCTTTTACGATAATATAGTTGGAAAAAGAAGCAAATTACGAAAAACACCATACCAAATATAAACAAGCTTTTTCCGTAATAATTATCTATAAATATAATTTCAATAGCATTCTCATAAACAATTGGTTCTTGAAATATTAAAAAAATGAAACCTATAAAAGGGATGCTCATCAAGCCAAACCAATATCCCATAGCAGGCAAATATTGGAGGAGCGGAATTAAAAT
>JAEOUI010000603.1 GCA_016839425.1 Promethearchaeota archaeon | reverse complement strand
TGTGGGCAAGTTTATTGTTCACTCCACAGAGATCCAATTAATCACGATTGTAATATTGTTAAAAGCGCAGTTAATCCGTATCAACAACAATCACCCTCTTATGTAAGAGTTACGCAAGCCTCACCGACCCTACAAGATCAAATCAATCGGCAACAAGCTCCTCCAAGAGAATACCAATCTTCAACCATGAGCCGTGGTCAATCCAGCCCCGTGGTAAGAGGTACAACCGATGGTAGCTTTACATGGCATAGACAAGAAAAGTTCGTGCCTGAAAATGCATTTGACCCCGATTCTGGAATTGAGTTCAAGGGGATATTATTGCCGCATAAATCTGAATTCTTGCATCTACTCATCGGTTCCATCTTGATCTATAGTATTGGTTTAATGTCATTTTATAATGAAACCTTAATTCAAATGAACTTGACTTGGGCTATCTTCATGTTGGCGGGATTTTATACCACAGCATTCTTATTTCATGAATTTGGACATAGGCAAACTGCTAAACATTTCAAATTACAGACAAAGTTTAGATTACTTACATTCGGAATGATATTAACTGCTATCGGTTTAGTTGGAGGAATTACTAGTCTTGTTTCAGATGGAGGCTCATTTCCAACTCTTGCGCTTCCGGGTGCTGTCGTTGTTTTAGGCTTGGATAAAATTGATAGGAGAACGGGCCTTTGTAAAGCAGCGGGTCCCTTGGTGAACTTGGTTTATGGGATGATTCTATTAACGGTTTCTTTCTTCATTCACAGTTATCCTCTAAACATGTTTATCGGTTTAGCAGCTTATTTGAATTTTATGCTTGGAGCTTTTAACATGATCCCCATTGGGATATTGGACGGACAAAATATTCTGAAGTGGAATAAACCTCTATATTTCATCTTAATGGCTGCCTTAGTTATTGGCCTAATAATTACGTTAGTAAATATATACGCACCAGCTGAAACATCAATTTATTATGCTATAGGTGCATGAATCAGAACTAGAAAAAAAACAGAAAAAATATGACATATTGTGAATTCTGCGGAGAGGAAATAGGATATCTTCCCTTTAAATGCAAGTATTGTGGTGGAACATATTGTAAAAGCCATAGATTACCCGAAAATCACGAATGTAGCTTTGAATTAAAACATACACCCCTAGTTCCTACATCTAGTAAAGAAGATACCCCACTGCGGGCTGAAGCTTATAGACGATCAACCAGTTATAAACAAAAGCCATATAAATATAAAAAGAAGCACTCTTATGAGGGAATGCCTAATAACTTTCTTACTCCTCAAGAAGCAAACGGTACAACGTTTATAATTCTATCTTTACTAATTTGTACTATTTTAGGCTTATTTATTCCCCAATTTATTAATTTAAGCATTTATGGTCTTAGTCAGTACTACTTTTGGATTCTTTTCACTTCCCTTTTTTCTAATTCCTCTTCAATTGGTCTGGTAAGTGGAGATTATTTTGGACTTATTTTTCTTTTTATCCTCATATTTTTTCTATTTAACATATCAAAAAGCTTGGAATTAAGATTTGGGACGAAATTCATAGTTGGTTTATACATATTATGTGCTGCTGCAACGGGGCTTACTTATGTTCTAATTCGCCTTCTTTTACTTCCCCTCTATCCAATTGATATGGCTAATGGTGCTTATATCGGATTAGCTTCTGGTGGAATATTGGGGATGATAGCATTTATGATATTTCCGTTTCCTGATAGAGAAATGATGCTTTTATGCTATTTTGTTCCTGTTAAAATGAAGGGAAAAGTCTTAATTGCCATTTTAATCCTATTCAATTTGATACCTGGTATCATTTATGGGATTCTTTTAAGCCCTTTATACTTTGCGATATACCTACCTGAATTGGGAGGAATACGTGCATCCTATCCTCTTTTCAGGTACAAATTTCGCAATAGGTTTCAAATGAGCTTTTAAAATGAGCCTTTAGAATGATCTATTCGATCATTTTACTAATTGGAAAAAGAAAAAAATTTCAAGGGCTATTCTTTTTATTACCTAACAAAATAATCATATAACTAATGAAGCAGTAAAACATAATGCCTTCTCAAGAAGAATCTAAAATCATAGAATTAAATGAAGATCTTATCAAAAACAACAATAATTTAGCCGCATTCAATAATAAATTGCTGAATAGGAAAAAGATAAGATCTTTTGACGTAGTTGGGGCTATTGGCGCTGGAAAAACGGCCATCCTAGAAAATTTAAGTCAAAAGCTCTCAAAAACGCATAAAATTCTTGTTATAAACGGAGATGTCGCCACTCGAATCGATGCAGATAGGATTGAAAAACACGGTGTTAAGACAATTCAAATTAATACCGGAAGAGAATGTGCTTTGAATTCTTATCATATTTCTCAAACCCTAAAAAATCTTGATCTAGAGGACTATCAAGACGGAATATTATTCATTGAAAATGTTGGTAATATGATTTGTCCTTCTGATTTCATTTTAGGTGCCGATAAGCGAATTGTGGTTGTTTCAATAAGTGAAGGGCCGTGGGTTATTAGAAAGCACCCCTTGTTGTTTAAGATGTCTGATATTGCTATAATTAATAAAATAGATTTAAATGACGTCCTTGACGTAAATATTGATGAAATGATTAGTGATGCAAATAAAATTAACCCTAACTTGAAAATCATACCAACTAGCACAAAATCAGGAGAAGGAATTGAACAGCTTATCAAGGATTTGCAATTAGACAAAAGTACCTAAAAAATAAAAGAAACAAAACGTAATAATATATAATCTTAATAATAAAGTGAGTGAAAAATGAGTATTAGACAATTCAATACTGAACTCCAAACATTAACAGATAAAACCGTAAAGGTTTATATTGATGAAAACAAGTTTTTCGTTGGAACTCTAAAAGGCGTTTCTGAAGACTCTTTCCTAATATTAGCTAACGCCAAGAATGAGAAAAATAAAGTTTTTCCCAAACTAATGATTTCAAGTAAATATTACAATTTTGTTAGTGTTGAAGAAGAACCCTTCCCAATGCAAGCATTAGCAGATAGAATTGCTACAATCTTCTCGAAGGGTCATGTAAATTATATTGAAGACCAAAACGTGATTTCCATTCTCAACGGAAAAATAATCATCGATGAGAATGGCGTAAGAGGAACTGGACCCTCAGCAGAAAGAGTCAAGGTAATTTACGACCAATTTAAAATGGATCTTGAAGGGTAATATTGTCCCTTTTATTTATTTTATTTTTCTAATTTTATTCCTTTTCTAAGTTAAAAACATCAAGTAAGCTTTTTAACTGTAAGTCCCGTATGATATTTTTCATAACAGCCTTACCCAAAGGCGTTATTTTAATGATTTCAATATCATCTACTTTAATTTTTCTTAAATAATCATTATTTATCAAAAATTCAATATCTTCTGCCCATACTTCCTTAAATATCTCTTTTAAATCTTCTAATTTTAAATTTTCATCCAGTTCCTTGCTTAAAGCGAGAACCAATGCTAATGAGCCATACTGACTCGGTGTTATACTGTCATCCTTACCATCTGAGGTCAAAACAAAATATTTTTGATTTAAAAATTGTGTTGTAATGAGTTCAAATCCGGCATTTTTAAGATTTTGATAGACAGAACTAATAATGTTGTCATAATCAAATCCCTTACATATTGTCTTAATATCTTCCTCACGAATCATCTTTTGATTGCTTTTTAAAATAATTCGTGTTATGTCTTTTACAACCTCTTCACTATTTCTTTCTTCCACAGTTAACCATCAACTTCTTGTAGATTTATTATTTTTATGTTCTTAATTTGTGTTTTCATTTCTAAATTTGAAACCATGATACATAAGGAAAAGTCTTTAAGTTTCGGGTCTGCTTGAAAAATTGGCAATATCTTACTTATCGTACGATATATTGATCCTCTTTTATTGAAATTATCTGGCAAAAAGAGGTTTGAGAATATAATTTCATTAACATTTGAAAAGATATCCAATGATATTGAAAAAATTATTACAAAAAATACTTTTTCAGGAGTCGTCAAGCCTTCGAAAGAAAGGGTTTCTTTTTTCGAACGTGTAAATTTTATTTGAACTAAAAATTCTTTCAAATTATCATTTATTACGATGTTATAATCTGATTCTAAATTTACAAGTTCCAAAAATTTATTTTGAATTTCCTGAAGTAATTTTATTTTTCTTTCAAGATTACGAAATTCATCAATACTCAGGAAAATTTCATCAATAGTAGCAGAAAAACTCAAATTTTCATTTAGATCCTGAATCTTTTTTTGAAAAATATCTATTTCAGAGATGATAGAATTTAAAACATTATTTGGAATAATTTTTTTAGGTGCTTGTTCGATTTTTAAGATTTCTAGTTTTGTATCCTCTATTTCAGATTCTATTTGACTTACAGGTTTTGCAAAATCATAATTACTTAGATCATCCTCGGATATATTAGAATCCGTATCCCTTAATCCTTCTTCTAATTCTTCTTTTAAAATCTTTATTTTTTGTTTATCTTCCTTGATATTTTCGCTCAGCTTATCATGGTCTTCTTTTAATTTT
>JAEOUI010000501.1 GCA_016839425.1 Promethearchaeota archaeon | reverse complement strand
TTTTTTTAGAATATAATCAATTAACAAGTGTTCCACATTTAATTATTCAATTTCAATCTCTTTGTTATCTCAATTTAAAAGGCAATCCTCTTTCGGATATTTCAAATAATCTTTTTAAACTTCCTCTTCTCAAAGAATTACATCTAAGCACAATTCCGAAATCCATTCAAATTGATCAAAATGAAAATAAAGACTTGAAAATATATTACGACCAAATCTGAAAGAATTTTTATAGTTGGGGATTGTATTCCATTATTCAAATTATTGATTGTGATATAAATTCTCAATCTCTTCGACAGTAGTCACATCTAATGGTCCCTTATCTTCCCTTAACCTTTGAAACACTGGGAATCGCATCGAGTATCCTAATGAAGAGAATTTATTGCTTATTGTAATTTCATCTCCAATAATTTCGATTACTTTTTCTGGCTTGAACCATACATCAGGTTTATCTTCGCAATTGACTTTTTTATGTTTATTTTCCAATTTTAATTTATTTGTTTCATTTGCTAATAATTTTAGCATTTCATCAGAGAATCCCGCACCAATTCTCGTAAAAGCTTCAAAATCATCTTTTTCCGGATTATAAACAGCACCTAAATAGGTTCCATAAACGCCAGCACGTTTTCCCTCTCCGTAAAACCCTCCTATTATTACTAGATCGACAGAATCGAGTAATTTACCTCCTTCAAGCCCTTTTAACTTTATCCATAAAAAACCACGATTACCTGGTTGATATATGGAATCGAATTTTATCGATTTTGTCATTACACCTTCGTTTCCTTTCTCGCGAGCTTCGTTGAAAAAAGAAATTAATTCCTCGATATTGTTAATCTGAACAGAATTGACTAATCGCAACTCGTCCTTTTCTTTTGTTATTTCTTCGAGTTTTTTTCTTCGGGATATTAACGGTTTATCGATATAGGATTCGTTTTCGAACTTCAATAAATCAAATAAAAACACGCACACGGGTATTTTCTTTAAAATGTTTTTCACATCATGCTTGCGCCTTCTTTTGCTAAGCACTTGGAAGGGTAGCATTTTCTCGTAGAAAGGATCCATCGCCACGACTTCACCCTCGATAATTGCATTTTGAGCAATGATGTTTTGTTTGATGATATCGCGCACATCAGGGTATTGTTCCGAAATCTCTAATAATTGCCGAGAAAAGAGTAGAACTTTTTCTCCTATCTTATGTATTTGTAATCGTTCTCCATCCAACTTATATTCTGCAATAAAGGGTGTTCCTAATCGCGCTGGAATCTCTAGATACGGAACTCTTGACGCCAACATATTTCTAACAGGAATTCCATATTCTATTTGGATATTTTTAATCTCGTCCATGCCTTTTATTGCCAAGATCATTGCAATTTCGCCTAAATCTGGATGTAAATTATATGCTCTTTCAATGTTATCTCTATTTTGTTTTGATCCCGTGAAACCAAGAGCCAACCCATCTATTATGGTTTGTGTGGATGCTCCAACTCTTAAAGTTGACATTATTATTCTTAACAGATATCTTGTTTCCAATGGATCGTTCATCAATCCTCTTAATATCCCAAGCTTTACATCGCTGGACTTTGGACCGTGGGTTAAAGCTATCCTTTCGAGCTCAGAATATAGTTCTGAAATTTCCAATGAACCCTGTTGTTGCCCTATCGATTCGAAATCTATAAGAGATTTTTGTTTTTTCTTTTTAGCAAGAATGAATTCGGCTGCAAGCCCCACGTCTCCTTTTTTATTCTTTATTTCTGTTATTTTTGCCTTGCTCACTCCTGAATGAATAGAAAGGGCGTCAATAATAAGTTTTTCTGCGATTCCCATTTTTGGAAACTGTTTCATATTTGGAGTTAATTGTCCCTGAAGAAGGTACATTATCTTATCTAAATCTGAGAAATCGCTTTTTTGTTTAATTTTTTGGAAAAAATTTGACAGAATTTCCGTCATCTCGAGTCGTTTTGAAGTCCTTTCCAAATCAGAAAAAACTCGCGCAATTTCTAAGAATTTCATGAAACACCTTAGACAAAATTTTTAATTTAAAGGTTATAGCATTCCTACCCTTTCCATAATTCTTCGAACAAGCGTTTCAAATATAATAGATACATTTTCTCCCGTTTTGGCAGAACATTCGAGATAATTATGCATTTCGTGAGTTTTTGCGAGGTTAATTGCGTCTTCTCTAAACACTTGCTGGTCTTGGCTCAAATCAATTTTTCCACCAACAAGGAGAACGGGAATTTCATTGCCTTGTTCCCCCAAACCTTCCCGAAAGACCTCAAGCCACCCTTCTAATTTCGTTAAAGTCGAATATCGGGAAGTATCAAACATGAATATACCTCCATTAGAACCGTGAGCATAAGTAGGCAATAAAAATCGAAACCTCTCTTCGCCACCAAAATCCCAAATCTGTAAAACTATTCTCTTACCTTCGATGTCCAAGTATTTGATAAAAATTTCAGCACCCATCGTTAACTGAGTATCTAACTTGAAAATCCCCGTTAGATATCTCTGTGTTAGAGTAGTTTTACCCACGCCCCCTTCTCCGAAAATCGCTATTTTATATGTAGCATCAGCGTTTAGCATCCATAACACCTGAATTATATTATTCTCTTATCTTATACGGAATTGTTATATAGAAATTTATGAATAAAATAAAGTTTGAGTATCATATTAAAATTATGATTATATCATTGATATAAGCAGAATAAAATTAATAATAGTAAATAAAAGAAGAAATAATTACATTAATTTTACCAAATCATCATAAGTTTTTTGAATCTCACTTTTGATGTTAGTCGAAATTCCATTAAAACTATTCCTTAAAAAACTAATTGCGCCTCCTGAAATCGAAAAGCTACATATCGGACCATCCATCATTTCTACGCTATAGCTTCCATCAGATTTTTTAGAAACCCAAATATCCTCGTATTTTTGTAATATACTTGCAATGAGCATCCCAATTTTGGCTTGGTCTTTCTTTCCTTCTTGTTGTGCGGATGCGGGTCTGATAGGTTCTTGATATTCGCTTGCAACCTGAGAGACTCTTCTTGTTGAAGGGGTGGGGGCGGCAGGACCTTTTGGTTGAACGACTGGTTTAGGAAGCGTGGTTTTAGGTACTGGTCTAGTGGTAGTTTCGGCTTTCATAGATTGAATTTGTGCTTTAACCTTAGGTTTAGATATAGTTGGACCAGTGTCCTCCAATTGAAATGTTATAACGAGTTCATCCACTTGTTTGAATTGCTTTTTTAAGATTTCTTGGAGTTGTTCGTTATTTTTTGTCGTTTCAGGTTCTCTCCCAATCTTTCTCTGATCAATTTCGATGATTTGCTTTGTATCTCTTCCAATGATGCTTTTTCCTATTGTATATCCATGACCTTTCAAGGATTGGGCTTGTCGAAGGGCAGTTCGGCGTTGAACTAAGCTTTGTTTCGATCCGTGCCACAGGTATAACGTAGATGTACCTTCGTCAAGGACGATAATTGATCGATCATCTTGTAGATTGTCTTTATTCCATTTTACAGGCTCAGATACGCCTCCATCTTTTACATGAAACATTAACGCCAGTGGCATGATATTT
>JAEOUI010000602.1 GCA_016839425.1 Promethearchaeota archaeon | reverse complement strand
TTCTTTAAAGTCTTCATCTTTTCTCTCTTTCTCAATCTTCTTAGGGGGTTGTTCCTTTTTTGGTGATTTTTTAATAATCTCGGGTTCTATGGTATTAGGGGTATTTTGATATTGAATATCCGTTTGTGGTTCTCGATCTAAAAATATTTCTCCTGAGGTTTTTCTTTTGAGAAATTTAATATGATCTATGATTTCTTCCGTTTTTTTGATTAACATGTTCCTAAACGACACGTCTAGATCCCGTGATTTTGAAGCATTTAAAGTCATTTCTGACACTTCAACCCAAGCTTTTATTGCCGGATTAAGATCTTGGTGTTTTTCTAATATTGTCGCTGCTTTTATCATTTTACCTAATTTCTTGTTAAGGTTAGCAACATCCATAATTTTTCTTTAAGTTAGTTTGTTCTTTTCAAAAATTTTTTACTTTTCATTAATAATATTAGTACACATAAAAAAATCTATTATAGTAATTATTATCTTTTTAATGAATTATTATTCAAAATGATTTTTTACATTACATTTTATTCTTCTCAATTTATTCAATAACTAACACATAATAAAAATACATGACAAAAAAATCGAATTATCAGTTATAAAAAAACTATAGTATAATACTGTTTTTTTATAATATTTTTTTTTTCCTAAATGTTTAAATACAATTGATTTGATGAAAAAGATACTATGTATGATATAAAATTTGATCAAAAAGAAATAAAAAAAGTTGAAAAAGACTATAGTAACGTTCAAACAACTTCTGAGCAACAACAATGGATAGAGCAAACTGCTGGGATTTACGTGAAATACATTACAATCTCTGAAATGGCAATGAAGGGATTTATTTTACATTCAATGCGAAAATATCAAGTAGACCACAAATTTGATTTACGTGAGTATCTCAGCTTGAGTAAGGCTGAAAAAGAAAAAATAAACAAAGAAATGATTGAATTAATTCGTGGTCGCTTGAATATGGTCCTTATTGATAAAAACCAAGTACCTTTATTGCAAAAAGCCTCTGATGATGTACTTGCTTTTGTAAATAAGCTATAAATTATGTCAATCCTATTATCTGTATTTACGTACTAGAATGAATATTAAGGGTTGAATTCGATGAGTTCTTTTTAGCTTGTAGATGGGACCCCCGAAGTTGTAAGAAAAATAACCCTCTTTATCACTTATGATGAATCTGGATTTCTATTCAATATTATCCTTTTTTTTATTATTTAAATAGATCAAATATACCCCCTTCAAATATCTCCTTTCCCTTTAAAAAAATACCATAACATTAGATCATATCGGTTTAATTCTTGAATAAATTTAATTATAAATAATTTCTTGCCAAAATATAATGCATTAATAAGATATATAGCTTTTTAGATTATTAGTTGAGATATGTCATTTAGTCCCTTTTCTCCAAAAGAAATCGAAGCATTCTGTCAATTCATGGAAAAAAAAGATTGGAGCAATAATGGAACGATTGAAGATAGCTTCAGGTATAGCATCCATAAAAATCAACTAATAATCTTGACTTTAAAAATACCAATTAAATTACCAATTCGGTTGAACATTCCGTTTGAATTGTTAAATTTTAAAATTTCCATGGCTTTTAAAGTATGGAATTTATCGCAATCTACATACGATTTTATTTTCAACTTGATAACTTTATTACGACATTTATATGGTCAGATTTCAATTAATTCTGCTTATCCTATTAAAGGGAAAGAAACAGAATTGGTGGATTTATTAAACTTATTGATACCCGAACTAACTAAGGAGGAACGTGAAGATTCTTGGAATAATCGAATAAGAATTTCTTTGATGAATAAGAGATCTCAAGGTCAAATCAATCCACTAGAATCTGAAAGAATACAAAATGTAATCAATTCCTTACAAAAATTGGGATTATCTCCCACATTTAATCATCCTTGGGAACTCAAGAAAGGAGTCCCTAAGTTAAGAACTACTGAAACGCTTTTTTTTTCAAATGAGGAAAATTTTGACGAATTTTATATCTTAGAGAGAGGATTTCACACCTACTTTAAAGATTTTGAGTATAATAAATTCTTCATAAGGGTTCTTTTCGAAAGCTATTCTGTATATATCATCAATGAATTATTCAAAAATAGTCCCGATTTTACTTTAGAAATCCTTATTGAGAATTGGATAAAATTTTCTCGATTATTATTAAATTCCGTATTAGAAATCATCAGCAATCTGAACTTGTCTCCAAATGATTTAGCTCAATTTAATCCTGAGCACGTGTTGATAAATGAAGATTTTGAAATCCAAAAAAACAATTTTCCTTTCTCAGCTCTATATTACGAGAGTTCTATATCTAAAGAGTTATTCAAGATTCATCATAGCATGTTGAATAAGCCACCTACAGCTTTTGAAATCGTTGAACAGATCAATTTCTACACGGAAGCTGAAGACTTAATAAAAAACTATAAATTCACCGAAGCTACTGCTCTTTTAAACGATTCTTTAAAACTTTTTAACAAATATAAACAAAAAAATGTCGTTGTTTCTATTCTTTTGTTATTAAGACGCATTGCTAACCTTCTTAACCAACATGTTGTTGCAATTAATTACCTTAAAATTGCACTTGGTGTTGCAAAATCCGGAGACGTGACCTCTCTTCATATTATTAATATTCATTATAAGTTAGCAAAAAAGTATTATGAATTGAAAAATTACGGAAATGCTCTAAATCATCTTGATATATTGAATAACATCTTAAATTCCTCCATAGCCGAAGAACTAAGTTCAACAAGTAAAGAATTTGAAAAAGAAAGATATGTAGGGATGGTTAATCTTTACAAGGGGATGATACTTCTTGAGACTAATAAACTGGCTGATGCCAAACCATTAATCAAGAACGCCTTCAAAATTGCAAGTGAAAACCCGCAAGTTAATTTTAAATATCATTTAATGAGAGCAGTTTATTTTAAGAACAAGGCTAATTTTAGCCAGATGAGTAAACTATTGAAAGCTGGGCTAAGCTCTGTCAGGGAGTTTGATATTGACAATATTAGTAAATCTAATAGGAACACAATCTTAGATATGGCTTTAGAATTGATAGAATATTACATTCATTCTCGGAAGGATTCAAAAAAGGCTAATAATCTAATAAATCAAGCTCGAAAGCTGATAGATCTTAAAGAAATTGCCGGATTGCGGAGAGCTATAAGGTGGAATCTCTTGACAGCGGATTTTTATAAATTATTTACGAAAAATCCTCAAAAATATCAACTTTATCTAAAAGAGAGTAGGATTTTAAAAGCAAGATTGAAAGAAATAGGGGTATTGGAATAATTATTATTATATGAGTTAAAATTTAGCTCGTTTGGCTCCAATAGAGTCTGCTTGTCCACTAAATTTTCCATCTATTATTCGTTTTTTATACAGATTCCTATATCGTACTCTAGGAGGTCTTTTGGATTCTGCATTAACTCCTGTTCTGTCTACTTTTGGGGTCTGCTGCTTAACTTATCTGGTTTTTCTAAGATTTTTAGAAAAAATTTCCAGCTTTAGTCAGCGACCCATGTGATCCGGGCATTGTTTATTTTTCCTAATTTTATTTCTATACTTTAATTGTTATTATTATTAGCTCTTAAAAATAATTAAATTTTTCGAATCTTCTTCTTCTAAATATTGGACTCCAATTTCTATAAGATAAATAAAGCACTGATATCACTAATGGAATAACAAATTTTCACTAAATAATGAAAAATGACAATAAAAATAATGAAATAACTCAAGTATATAAAAAAGATGAAAGAATCTTATTTGGAGAAAAAGTAAGTGTTTGTTTTGCATGTGGTGAAAAAATTGGTTTAGATACAAAAGTCTGTCCCTATTGCAATACTAAACTAGAATTTATAGAGTAATATCCTCACAAAGGATGTCTTGGGTTTCTTTTTTACGTTTGAGTTTGATTTTAAACGTGAAAGTAAATCCATAAGCCAGTAATGCTAGAAGGATATATTTAAAGACATAATTTATCAAGGTTTCTCTATAATAAGCCAATTTGAGAAAATATACCGTAAAATACCATATAGAAGTTTCGAGAAAATAATATCTAAACCAATCTTTACGTAATGTCTCTTTTTTCTTCCAAAATATGAGTATCCCCACGATAAAGGGCGTCGCATGGATATAATCCCAAAATAAGCCTAAAACAAAGACTTCCGTAAAAATTATAGGACCTGTAAACACTACTGCATAAACCAAAAAATTATTGACATATGGATTATCTCGATATACAAGCCAAGATATCGAAAAAGAGAATAACCATTGACTTATTGTGAAGAATACATAATTATGTTCTCCATGAACTATATCTTCTCCATGAGTGAACCGATCAAGTGGTTGCCAATTGAATGGAAAAACAAATTGAAATAATGAAGTCACAAAAGTTGCGATTCCTACTTGAATTAAAGTGATGTATTTTAAGTCTAAATCTCGAATTTTCATTGATTTCTGAAGATTTTTTTATTAGTTCTATAATTATTGATTAATGCAAGTATAAAAATACTTTTCCAACGAAATCAATTCTATTTAGTATTTTTTTCCCAAGATTATAACTATAAGGATGGAATATTCCAATTTTATTAATGGATTCAAATTGTCTGGAAATAGAACATGTTTAAATTAAGAAATAATGATAGAATAAATATGGCAGAAGAAGATTTCTTGAAATCCGAGATAAGCACGTATATGTGGCACGTCGGAGACATTCTCACGAGCATTATGTCAGTTTCAGATTCTACACATTCGCCAATAATTGTTCAAACGTTTCAAGCAGCCTCAGAATTATTTGACACGCTAGGACAATATATCTATGGTTCTTTACCTTCTGAAAATATATTTCCCATATTAGAAGAATTTATTAAATCTTTAGACTACAAGTCTGATTCCAATTTTAAATCAGTCTTGGAGTATTCTTATGACTTTTCTCAAGATTTATTAATGTTTTTAAAGGAGAACAACTTAAATAAGTGAAATACTCTATAAAAAAAAGGATTCTGAATATTGGAAAAAAAATGTTATAGAATTAGAGATTTTTAGTCTTTAGTGATTTGCTTTTTAAGTATTAAAAATTCAAAATTCCTAAGTCCTCAGTAAAACTGAAATATTAGTTTTAATTTTTAGATTTATAATTCTATGAAATTTATTGGATTATTATTATAGAATTATTGGAACGAAAAAAGTTAGTCTTTTGGGGACTTGGCGCAGCACGGTAGCGCGATAGGCTCCAGATCCTACAAGCAAAAAGATCGCGTGTGGTGTAGATACTTATTGGCCGGGGGTTCAAATCCCCCAGTCCCCAATCTCTTTTCAAACCCTTAAGTTCTCGCAATTTAACTAAAATAAATCTATTATTCTACGGTCTAAACTCATGTATTAGTTCCCACAAGAATGCAACTCCTCTAGGATAATACCAGCTAAGCCATTCCTTCTTTTCAGAATAGGTACCATCACTATACCCTCTAGGATTGTCAATGTTGTAATCATAGGCATATTTATATGAGTCTACTGAAATATTATAAAACTTATTAGCTACTGCTTCAATTATTGCTATTTTAGAATACCAACATATCTCCTCATTTTCTACCAATCGCATTCCATAAACATATTTAGATTTGGAGTAAGTATACTCAAAATCTTTCTTTAAGAATTCAATAACATCATCAATTACTGGATCCTTTAAACTCGTCATTAACACGTAAAATAATGGATCAGAGGTGGCAATGGAATGTTGTTGGCCACCCTTAATTTTTTCATCAAGCGAGATTGGAAGAAACTCATACTTTTTGAAATAATACGTCAAGGAATCATGAATTTTCTCTATTTCCTCTTGTATCAATTCAGCATTTTCCTTTTCTCCCAGTAGAAGGCATAATTCTCTAGCCATGATATAAGCAACGCATTCTTTTATAGCCAAATAGGTATTCAAGGAACAGTTATATAGCATGTTTGAAGCGTTATAAACCGTGTAATTGTCCGTGTTTGCGATGCCCGATTTCCTATATCCTCGCTTTTTATTTGCCATCATTAATCTGAAGGCTTGAAGATTAAGATCCTCTATAAATCGCTTATCTTTAGTTATATGATAGTACCAGTATAACAAAATGATAAAATCCGCATTTTGCTCCACTGGCATCGTTGGTTCTTTTACTTTTTTAGAATCTTCATGATAAGAGAAGCCTACTTGTTGGTCATAGCCCATATCGTGCTTTAAATACAAAAGTCCCGATTTTTTTTCAGTAGTCAGGTATTTCTTCCATTCTGATAATTGCAATTTTAACGTCCATGGAAATAATTTAGCCATTATCTCGACTTCCATTGAGACAGGCAAGCTTGAAATCATTCCAAATCCTCCTCCCCATACATAAAATTTTGGACCCTTCTCAGAATCTAAAAACCACGTATTCGCTACATAATTTCTGAATGCTAATATCATCAAGTCCTTTTTTTCTTCGTCTTGATCCTTAATTTTCAGTGCTCTTTCAAATCTATCGCTCTCTTGAATGATTTTATTATAATTTTTTTCCACATCATCTAAAACTTGTAAAATGGAGGGGTACCATTTCGTATAGTAGAAAGATAGATTATATTTTTTATGTTCATTTAGTTCATCAACAAATACAACATCATCATCAAACCCCGCATATATGTACTTGTATTCAAGTTGTTGATTTGGGGCAATTTCTTGCTCTCTCTTGAAACCCTTGAAATTATCCTCCAAATCTTTTTGGTAGGATACATTTTCCATGTTAAGGCATCTTAAAGCCAGGTATTTTTCCTTTTTTCCAATGCTTCCTTTACCATTATCAATGAAAATTATGTCTTGTTCTTTTGCTTCGTGTTCTTCTAAGTTTAATCCCAAATAGAGTTCAGTTTTCTGGGAAAATGACGCTAAGTTCTTTACTCGTGTTTCTATTAAGAACGAGGGCGTAGTGAGAATTTTCATCAGATCATCATCCTCAACCTCTTTTGGTAAACTTATTGGGCTCCTAATCGTTAACTCGACTTCTAATTGAGAACTATGCATCCCTATCATTTTGATTGAAGTTAATCCGAGTATCAATTCTTGACCTCCTAAATAAGAATTTAATTTAGAAAAATAGAAACCTTCGTAATCTGAAGTTCCGCACTTTAAATAGAAGCGCAGCTGCTTTAACTGTTGTTTTTGATAATGTGCCTTCTTTTTGGTATTTACATCAATTCCAAGATTTCCTGTTTCAGCGGAATGCTCGGAAAAATTAAGATTTAAAGTCAATCTTGACCCAAATCGGCTGTTTATGACATTTAACCTGGTTTTTTCGGTAATTTTCATGATGATCAAAGAATTAAAAATAATAATAATAATCTCGAAAATAATATATAATAACATTAGGTATATTTTTTTTATAAATGCGATATAGATTGGTAATCCATGTATAAGCTAGAGAAAATTGAAGATAAGTGCTTTTATTTAAAATTTACAGGAAATTTGCCTAAAAATTTAGCCAAGGAATTTACCGATGATTTTCAGGATAAATCCAAAGGTATGACCCAATTCTGCGTAATTATAGATCTATTGGATGCGGGCTTCATTAAAATCGAATCATTTGAAATCATTCTTGATTTATTAAGGCAAAATAATGAAAGATTAATAAGATCTGCTTTTATAATCTCTGATAATCCGCCATTGGATGTGGAAATAAAGTATTTAATCGAAAAAT
>JAEOUI010000059.1 GCA_016839425.1 Promethearchaeota archaeon | reverse complement strand
CTATTAAAGAATTATAAAAGAATTAGGAAATATTTAATTTTAGATCAATCGTATAGGATGTAAAATTAATGATTAACTTATTTTTGAACCCGGAGGAAGATCTGATTCCGGTGTCAAAAATTTAACACTTTTCCCATCATCCGCTGCGAGTAGCATCCCTTGACTCGTAATACCGCGTAATTTTCGAGGCGCAAGATTTATCAATACGATAATCTTTTTGCCTAATAATTCTTCTTCCGTGTAATATTCTGCCAAACCAGCAACTATTGTTCTTTTTTCAGATCCAATATCTACGGTTAGTTTCAATAACTTATCGGCCTTTGGTATATTTTCAACAGCTTCCACGAGACCTACTCTTAGATCAAGTTTAGAAAATTCGTCGTATGTAATGATATTTGATTCTTCTTTATCTTCTGCTTTTTTAGAACTCATCATTTTTTCGCTCTTTTCTTTCATTTCATTTACTTCAAGTTTTTGAAATAAGGGTTTTGGTCTTTTTATTTCAGTTCTTTCCTTTATAGATTCTTGGTTGATGCTATTCCATGAAATGTCATCAATCTTTTGTCGAATATTCAAGAAATCTAAAATTTTTTGAGATGTATTGGGGATGAAGGGACTTAAAAGCACGGCTAATGCGTGGACTGCTTGAGCGCAGATATTAAAAACATGTCCTGCACTTTCTTTATCCTCCATTTTCCATGGCGCCTTAGTATTGAGATATACATTTCCTTCTTTACTAAAATTTACAACTTCCTTTAAAGCACGTTTTAATTTAAATTTTTCAATATAGGATCCAACTTTTAATGAGATATTGTTAATTTTTTCGAGAAATGCTTCATCAATATCATCTATTTTCGATTTTTTTGGAATAATCTTATTAAATTTATTATAGGTAAATGTCAGCGTGCGATGAACGAAATTTCCAATGTTATCATTTAAAGTTTTTAAATGATTCTCAAATTCGGACCATAAGAACGAAGTATCTGATTTTTCTGGTCGGCTATATATGAGGCTAAAACGCCAATAATCCACGGGAGCTAATTCTAAAGCGTGGTCAATCCACACACCAACGCCTTTGGATTTTGAAAATTTCTCGTTTTCATACATTAGAAACTCGGTTGAGGACACATTATAAGGCAGGACGAATTGATCATTCTTTGGTTTTCCCTTGTTATATGCTAAAAGCAAACCGGGAAAAACTATCAAGTGAAAGATGATGTTGTCTTTTCCAATGAAAAAAACAGTTTTCGTATTTGCATCCTTCCAAAATGAATGATACAACTCGGGTTTTTTAGCAATCTTATCTGCCCATTCCTTGACTGCTGAAATATATCCAAGGACCGCTTCGAACCACACATAAATAGTTTTTTTTTCAGCACCCTTGAACTTCGCAGGTATGCCCCATTCCAAATCTCGAGTGATGGAACGTTCAGGTAGTCCTTCTTTTATGCTATTTAAGCACACTGCTTTTGCATTTGTGGGAATTATATCGTTAGATTCTATTAACTGAGTTAATTTTTCTTGGAGTTTGGGAAATTCCATATACCAGTGTTTTGTTTTTTTAATAATAGGAGGATTATTACATATAACACATCGAGGGCTTTTAAGCTCTAATGGTGTGAGTAGTTTTTGACATTTATCGCATTGATCACCTCGAGCATTTTCGTCTCCACAATGAGGACAAACACCCTCTACAAACCTATCTGGGAGATATAAATCGTCTTTTTCGCAATAAAACGATTCAATTTCTTTTTCAAGCACGAAACCATTTTTTTGAATATCCAAATAGAAGTCTTGGACGAATTTTATGTGAGTTGGATTATGAGTATGAGTGTAATTATCGTAAGAGATATACCACTTTTCAAATAAATCTTTGATGATCTCATGGTTTTTCAAGGCTAAAGTTTTTGCTTCGACATTTTGTTTTTTTGCTTCAACAGCCACGGGTGTACCATGCGCATCTGAACCCGAAACGAATACGACTTCATCACCTTTTAAGCGGAGGTATCGAGCAAAAACATCTGCAGACAAGACGCTTCCAACCATATTACCAAGATGAGGAATTGCGTTTACATAAGGCCATGCACTAGTTACAACCCATTTTTGTTTCTTCTTATCGGATAAACAAATCACCAATCTTTTCTATTTCACTAGTTATAGTATTAAAGGAATGATTCTATTATATATTTTTGAACAATAACATTTGATAGAGCCTTCTTTTATAGAACATAAAAAATGTTTCGACTTATAAATGATTCTAAATTTGAGCACCACAATACCTACACGCCTTTATTTCTTCCTTCATTTTAAGGAAGCAAGGCTCGTGATAATATACACCACAATTCTTACATTGTAAAGCTTTCATATCGTCTAAAAAGATATTTCTACAATAGGTACAAGAGGCATCAATCTGACTTATTTGATCTTGAGCTATTGGAACCATTATTGTTTTTAATACAGTTGGAACGACTTTTATTCTATTACCACGTTGGGAACTTGAATCAAGAATTGTCATAGCCGATTTAGGAACTTTTAATAAGAAAAAACAAAAAGGGCATCTAAATACGTCCTCTTTCGACTCAGATTTTTTTGCCCATTGTGCCGCACACGATACATGCATTGTGCGTTCACATGAAGGACATTTTCTCCCTTCGGTATAATAATCTGCTCCGGTCAAGGGCGCTTTTATCGAATGACATATTGCACATTTTTGTTTAGACAAATCTTCGTTTTTTAACAACATTTGTATTTCTAACAGAGAAGGGCGCCTTAAAGTTAAAGCAACATCTTTCAATAGGGGGACGCTCGTGCTTTCTTTTTTTGAATAAAATCCGTTTTCTTCCTTTTGTGGTTTTTTAGATGCAAATGATTTTCCTGAATTGATAATAGCTTTTCCATTATTAAAATATCCAAACTCGCCTCCTGTATCTTGAGCAATTCTTTTTAAAAAAGTTCTTTTTAATCCAGAGGATTTTCCAAATTGACACGAATCTACGAAAACACTTAACCCCTTGGTTATCATTAATAAATTGAGAAATTTCTCGCTAAATTCTTGGGATTTATTATCACTTATTATAAGAATTCTTTGTGTTTTTCCACCCACTTTTCTCATTTCTTTAACTAAAAGCTGAATCGCAAAAGAAATACCTTCATGAAGATTTCCTTTACCTGTAATGCTTATCTTTTTAATTGAAGAGCTCAATTCATCTTCATTTGCCGTGAAATCACAGATTAATTTGGGAGAGTTTCCAATTTCCAATATTGCAATGCGATCTTTTGGATCAATTAGCAATTTATTTTCAATAAAAATTTGGATCATTTGTAATGCTAATTTTAATCTCGATTGAGAAAAATCGTGTCGAAACATTGAACGGGAAGCATCAACAATGATAACAGTATCCTCAATTTTAATTTTTGAACCCATTATTCTTAAAACATATTTTAATATTATATTCCCATGATCTACATAACTTAATTTTAAGTTTTAATTTTTAGCATTCCTAAAAATAGAATTCGATTTCTTTTTACAGCTAAAAAAAAATTCGTGTTTATTGAAGATCGTTTGTTAAATATTGTAGTGCAAATATCGTATAGACTTTTATTGAATTTAGAAAGTCTTCAATTTCAATCGATTCGTCTTTTGTATGGGCAGTTAATCCAATACCTGGACCAAAAATTATCGTTTTTGGGCAATAATTTGAATTTCTAAAATAATTTGCGTCCGAGGAAGCTGTAAACAAAAAGTAAAAAGGTTTTTCTGGATAAATTTTTTCAGCGATATTTTTAAAGAGTTTTAATTCGGAGGAAGTTTCCCAATTACTCCAAAAGGAGGCTTCTGAAACGCCTAATACTTCTAAAAAAACTTGTTCTTGACTGTTTTGTTTCTCATTAGAATAATCTGATACTTGATAACCCGTTTCTTGAATTACTTCCTTCACGCACTGGAGTGTAATTTCGGCACTCTGACCTGGAAGAAGTCGTATGTCCATTATTGCTTCACATTGATCCGGAATGATATTATCTTTTATTCCAGCATTTATCATTGTAATATTAAAGATAAAATTACTTACGCCTAAAATCATATTTTTTAAAATCAAGTTTTCATCAAGAAATTCTTTAAATTCGTGATTATGGGCAAAAATGGGCTTAATTAAATTGAGAATTTGATCTTGCGATAAGGGCGGTTGAATGGATTTAGAATTAATTAATTTCGATTCAATTTTATGAATATTTTGAATTATATCACTCATCATCATTATTGCATTTTTTCCTAAAAAAGGAACCGAAGAATGGCAAGAAATTCCCTTAGTTATAATCTTAAGCACGATCCTTCCTTTTTCGCCTAAAATTATCATTTTTGGTAAGGGATCAACTTGCGATGGCTCTCCCACGATTGTAAAGTCTACTTTAATATTCTGTTCTTTTAAAAGATGTTCGATAGACCACTTGGTTCCTAATTCTCCACTTGTTTCTTCGTCAGCTACTGCGTTTAAGATCAAATTTCCAGCTAAGGGTATCTGTAGATTTTTCAATATTTTCAAGGCAATTATCATCGCAGCTAGCGGCCCCTTCATATCGGTCGCCCCTCTGCCGTAAATCTTTTTCTCATCGCGATATGCCATTAAAGGAGGATAAGGCCATTCTTGCTCGTTTCCAGGAGGAACGACATCCATGTGCCCATTATATAAAAGAATTTTTTCTTCAAAATTATCATTTAAATAAGCAAATAAATTCGCTCGATTATTTCCAAATGGATAAATTTCACACTTTACATTTCCTTCGTCTAGAAATTCTTTGATCCTCTTAGCTACATTTAATTCGTTCCCTGGAGGATTATAACTTTCAGCTTTGATGAGATCTCTAAGGAACTCGATATATGATTCTTTATCTTTATCGATAATTGCAGATATTTTTTCTTCCACGCTTAAAATCCTCCTTTTATTCGAATATATCGTTTAATATATATTGTACAATAAAAATTAAAACTTTTTAGAATAAGTAGAGGGCTAAAAATCTAAAGACTAATTTTAGGAAATTTTAAAATTGCTTGAAAATTTTATAAATAATAAATTAGACATTGAAATTTAAGTGCTCATGCGACAAATTAAAAAGTGCAAGAAGAAATTTATCGTACTATCGCTCATAGGATTCATATTTTTATCGAGCTTTTTAATGCCTTATATTTCTTCCTTGCCATTAGGAAACAGGAAAGAAAATTCGACGACAAGAGATTTTCAGCAACTAGAACAATCCAAAGAAACCAATAATTTTGATTTATCTAATTTCGAACTTACGGGAACAGGATACGAGCTGGAAGTCAGAACATACGGAAGCAGCTCCGATAGCTTGCTTGATAATTTGGATTATTTTAACATAGACGCTTCATCAAGCG
>JAEOUI010000500.1 GCA_016839425.1 Promethearchaeota archaeon | reverse complement strand
CTATTAAAAAGCGATTCATGTTAATCATAAGAATATAATGAAGTTTGAAATTGAATAATGTGCTTAGCTTTTTTTATTTTATTTTTATAGATTATATATATTTTATTTGTCTTGAAATATAATATAAAAAAACACATCAATTTCGTTTTTCCTAAGACTTATTACCTCACATTTCTATGTAACTATTAACAATTCCTACTGATTCCCTAATGATATTATATAGCGTGTATGAAAATGGTTCAATGAGAAAAGTGAATAAATTTAATTTTACGGCCAAAAACGCTTATATCATTGACGATGGTAAATTGATATATTCTTGGATGGGAAAAAGCGTTTCCGAAAATAAAAAAAAGCATTGTCAAAAAAAAATCGAAGATTTAAAAAAAGAAAAAAAGGGTGCAATAAAAATATTTTCGATGGTTCAAGGAAAAGAATATGGTACTTTTCTCGCTTTAATGAAATCCCTAAAAGAAGGAATTCCAAAAGACGCTCAAATCACACGGAGGAGCGAATTAAAATTAAAAGTAGAAGAAACTAAGGAACTCATTGAAGCAGGTCTTGAACCTGACCTTGAAGCAGAAATTACTTTAAAAGCTCACGAAATCGAGTTGGAAGGAAAATCTTACGAAGAACTATGCAGCATATTGGCAGAAAACCAATTGAAGCAAATTTTGAGTAAAAAGCCATCAAAAATCGAAATTCAAAAAAAAAAGAACGAAATTTTAAAATCCACATCAACTTATCAAGAAATCTGTTGGCTAATTGCTCAACTTTCTCTTATTAAAAAGAGAGAATAATTTTTTGTAATTAGAATTTATCTGAATGAATTGAAATCGTATATTTAAATTTTGAATTGTAATAAATAAATAACTTTAAATCAAGAAAGAACAATAAATAAATCCTTTTTAACTGCAATATTTAGAAGTTATAATTACATACGATTTTTTTAAAATCTCTAGTAAAAAATATTATTTTATGATTTTATTCTAGAAATCCGACGGGAATCTATTAATCAGATGGATTGAAGTTTTGTATGAAGTTATAAGATTTTTCCAAATCGTTATCGGAGCGAGATTAGAAGACTTTTTATTGAATTTTTAATCATATTACTTGTTTTTTCGAAAAGAATAAAACATGATAACTAGAGGTATATAAAAAAAATGGGAATAAAAAAACCTGGTGAGATTGCCGAAGTAGTTGCGTGTTCTGTAGGCGTAGCAAAATGCAATCTTTCTGCTATAAAAGCGTTTATTCTTGCAATATTTGCGGGAGTATTTATTGGCTTTGGTGCAATTCTAGCAACGACTGTCCTCACAGGCACGGCTGCGGTTACTGGAGTTGGAATCTCCAAGTTCTTGGGCGGAGCGGTGTTTTCCGTAGGGCTCATGCTCGTTGTAATCTGTGGTGCTGAATTATTCACGGGAAATAACTTGATCATCAACTCCACGCTGTCGAAAGAAACGAGTTGGGCTGGATTAGGAAAAAATTGGCTTATCGTATATGTTGGAAACTTTGTTGGTTCAATCTTGCTTGCCGTTATATATTTTGGCTCTGGTTTAGGAGACGGTCCGTTTGGAGAAACGGCTGTAGCTATAGCCAATGGAAAAGTAGATCTAACATGGATGGAATCGTTCTGCAGAGCAATTCTATGTAACGCATTAGTATGCTTGGCCGTCTGGATGACCGTATCATCAGAAGATACAATTGGAAAAATATTCGCATGTTTCTTTCCAATTATGGCCTTCGTGGCCTCTGGATTTGAGCACAGCATCGCAAATATGTATTTCATCCCAATAGGAATCTTTCTTGCCGCATCAGGAGTTGGAACTCCAAGTGATAATTTGAATTGGGTCGGTTTCGCCAATAATATAATACCC
This sequence comes from Promethearchaeota archaeon, assembly GCA_016839425.1. The sequence continues at coordinate 1,460 of JAEOUI010000500.1, read as the reverse complement.
GTTACGCTTGGAAACATTGTAGGCGGAGCGATTTTCATTGGCGTTCTCTATTGGTATGTCTACAGTCACAAGAAAAACTAATAAAGCAACTTTATTTATTTTTTTTTTTTTTTAAAAACTACTAGGTGAAAAAAGATGGAAGTTATACGAATAAAATATGATAAAGACGAAATTACTAAAAAGACCAAGGAGGTCGAAGTCTGTTTCAAGTGTTCGGCGTGTTCGATTTTTTGCCCGATCACGCTCAATGTCGAGAAATACGACTTGGAAAATGCTTTCATAGCACAATTATTTAAAGGTGATAATCCAGACATTCTAAACGATGTGTGGATGTGCTGTGCTTGCGAAAAATGCATTGTTGTTTGTCCTCAAGACGCGGATCCAACCGAAGTCTTTACGAATTTGAAGCAATTATCGTATCAAGAAGGTTCCGCGCCAGAGATCATTTATGGGTTAGTAAAACAAGTAGTCAATACAGGTTCTGCGTATGAAATTAGTAAATCTACTAATGCTCAAAGAAAAAAATTAAACTTGAGTGAAATCGAACCAAACGAGGCAGTGGCCAAGGAATTAAAAATAATTGCTGATCACACGGCGCTTAAAATAAAGGAGGAGAGTGCGTAAATATGGTGAAATATCTATTTTTCAAAGGATGTACGATTCCTGCAAAATTACCTAATATTGAAAAGTTAGCGTTAGAAATACTTCCCAAAGTGGGTGTGGAGTTAGAAGTAATCGATTCTTTTTCTTGTTGTCCTGATCCTATTCAATTGCAGGGTGCTAACCAGTATTTCTGGTTAGCAACAGCCGCAAGAAATATAGCAATAGCCGAAGAAAAGGGCTTGAACATCATGACACTATGCAATGGTTGTTTAAACAGTCTTGCTATTGTCAATCACAAGTTAAAAAACAATCCAGAATTAAAGGCTGCTGTAAACAATGTATTAAAAGAAATTGGAAAAGAATTCAAAGGTACTATTGAAATCAAGCACATGCTACAAGTTTTAAAGGATGATGTGGGTTTCGATAAAATCAAAAGCTCGGTGACAAAACCATTAACGGGAATGAAAGTTGCGAGTCATCCTGGGTGCCACATACTATGTCCTGAAGAAATTATAGGATTCGACGATCCAACAGATCCAATTTATTTCGATAAATTGGTTGAGGTATTGGGAGCTACACCAATTGATTACATTGGTAAAGCAAATTGCTGTGGTGTATCGCTCTCCTTGGCAGGAGATAAAGACGCCTCTAACAAGGCTATTAGGGATAAACTTGTTAATGTTAAGGAAGCAGGAGCTCAATTGCTAACCACGGGATGTCCATTTTGTTTCACGCAATTTGACATGGGTCAAATCACGGCATCTCGAGCCTATCCTGAGCTTAAGGAGGAAAAAATACCCGTATTATATGCTATTGAACTTATCGGTCTAGCATTGGGATTATCTGAAGATGATGTG
>JAEOUI010000499.1 GCA_016839425.1 Promethearchaeota archaeon | reverse complement strand
GAGCATTAACTAAGTTTAAGATATCTCTTTTAATATTAATAATATTCTCCGTCCCAAATATTATAAATTCGAAAAAACCGCTTTTAGTTTCATTCTTACTAGTTCTAGAAAACAAATAACGCCAAAATTGTTTGAATAATTCCGCTTCAATTATCTTTATTTCGCCAGTATAGGCACTATCCTCCAGATCTATGATTTCTTTTTCCTCCATCTCATTGTATTCTAACACTTCTTTCAATTTGAAAAAAAACGCTAAGGGAAAGAAATAGAATTTTTGATAATTAGCTTTCCTAATTTCAATAACGCACAACACAAAATTTTTGCTAAGAAATTCTATATTAGTTATTAAGATATCAAATCCAAGAGTAGAAAGTTCTTGTTTATCGGAAAACCAACGACGCTTGATTAACCAATTTTTAAATTCTGTTGTATTAAATATTGTTAATATTTTTTTTTTTGTAATGATATTATCCATGATAGTAATTTTTTTCTATGCTTTAGGAATATTTTAAAATCTGTATTATTTTAAATATTGTTATGCGAAATAATTAAAAACACACGACTCTTAATCGTTCATTAACAAATTAAAAGGTGCACGATCAATTACCGAAAAAAGCATTTATTTTCCCATGGTTTTTCACTTTCACCAACCAGTCGATAATTTTGAACATGTGATTGAAGATTGTTATAATAAATCTTATGGACCCTTAATAAATACCCTTTACGAGCATCCTAAGGTTAAAGCAACGCTCCATTTCTCAGGGAATTTATTGGAATGGTTTATTGAGAATAAACCTCATCTTATCAACAAGCTCAAGCAAATGGCAAAAAGGGATCAAATTGAAATCATTGGCGGGGGTTATTACGAACCAATCTACGCAATCATTCCCACAAGAGATAAAATCGCTCAAATGAGAAAGCTTTCCCATCTCGTAGAAGAGGAATTTGGAATAACGCCAAAGGGCGCTTGGTTATCGGAACGAGTTTGGGAACCCTCTTATCCTTCCTTCTTGACGGAAGTAGGATTAAAATATGTGATTGTTGACGATAATCATTTTAGATCCTCGGGTATTTCAGAAGAAGACACTTTTTACTCGTATGTTACCGAAGACGAGGGAAAGACTCTTCGTGTATTTCCAATAAACGAGCAAATTAGATATTTAACTCCTTGGAAGCCCACTCACGAGACTATTGATTATTTGCGGAGTATAGCTGATGAAAAAGGGGATAGGTTCGCTTTACTAATATCAGATGCAGAAAAGATGGGTGTTTGGGGATCAACACATCAAATTTGTTATATTGAGGGCTATGGACACCAAGAAGGGGATAATGGAAGGCCCTTCTTACCTTCGCTTTTCAAGCAAGTAGAAGATAACGATTGGATCAAAAGTATAACTCTCTTTGAATATATGTGGCAACATCCTGCTAAGGATTTAATCTATCTTCCGACGGCTAGCTACGACAAGATGGAAGAATGGGTGCTTCCAACCCAAATGAGAAAGAAATATCAACAAATTATGCAACACACGAAAAAATATAAAACCTGGCACGAAGCTTATCAATTTTTGAAAGGAGGCTTTTGGAGGTCATTTTTGGTAAAATACCCAGAATCAAACAACATGCACAAAAAGATGTTGCATGTTAGAGACAAGTTACTTCAAGTCGAGAGCAAAATTAAAAAAATCAAGGATTCCGAGCTTGTTTCAAAACTAAAACCCAAGGTACTTGAAAGCTGGGACGAGATTTATAAAAGTCAATGCAACGATTGCTATTGGCACGGTTTATTTGGAGGTGTTTACTTACAATTCTTGCGATTTTCAGTGTATACTCACTTGATTAACGCAGAAAAATTAATTGATGAGATGAATGGATTGCTCGTCGCTCAACAAAGTTCTTTCATGTGGTTAGAACCAATGGATTTTACCAGAAACAGCAAGAGCGATGTCTTGATCGAATCAGATTTGTTAAATGTATATATTGATCCTTCAAACGGAGGGACTATTTTTGAATTAGATTTTAAACCAAAATCATATAATTTATTAAACACTTTAACTCGATGGCCTGAGGCTTATCATGATGAAAATAAAATAAAATTGGGTGAAATTCATGTTGATAAGTTCCGACGATCGATGTTACGCTTACGGTTCCTTCACGACGATGTGAAATTTGAGCAATTAATTGCCGATGATTATTACGAATTTGGAAATTTCGTCAACGGAGAATTCAAAATTAAAGCAAGTTCTGTTAAAAATAAAGTTGCAGAACTTATTCTTGAAATGGAAGGAAATGTAAAAGATACCGAATCTGATGAGAGGATTCCCTGCACGATTACTAAAAAAATAAATGTTAGTGGCACCCAAATTGATATCAATATTGATGGAAAATTTGATATTAACCAAGAAAAAAAATTTTCTTCAGATAGAATTATCAAAAATTTAAATCTGGCATTGGATATTCCGTTCTTTTTTAACGGGGATCCCAAGCGATTTCATTTTGAAAGCAAGGATTTAAAAGAGAATATTGATATGTCTTCAAATTCATTGCAACCATTTAGGTTTCTTGGTTCACACTTCAAAGCATTCGACGAAATTTACGACTTTACTTTTGAAATTAGCATTATGGGGGATTCTCAAGGAATGCAGTTTAATGTTTTTCCAATAATTGCTTATGTTTTTACAGACGAAGGATACAAAGAAATATATCAAGGGATAAACATCACGCCTCATGTAAAATTTGGAGCTAAATTTGAATTGAACCTGTGCTTAAAAATGTATTAGTTTTTCCGTTTACACTTTTGTAAGCGGAATATTTTTGTCGAAATTCTCTACCTTTAAATAATTTTAAACACAATTAAAAATAAGCAACTTTACTAAATAAAAAACAGCTATAACAATGCAGCACAACAAAATTTCTGCGGGAAACAGCTGGTCCTTCACGAGAAAATCTATCGGAGAGATCTTCGAAAAAAATGCCCATGTAAGGAACATTCGAAAAAAGCTTGTTAGAGCCAAGATTGAGAAACAAATTCAAAACCATGTTAAAAAGTTGCATTAAAAAACTTTTACTTTTATAATATTATAAATACTCGCAATTTCTTTATTTGATTAAGGTAAAAACTGCTATTTTTTATAGTCTATGACACTCAGTTTAAAAAATATAGTTTATCTCATTTATTTTGGAATAGAATAATGAGAGAAAATGATAAAAAAATGATAGAATGTCGCGATTTAAAGAAATGTTTTTGTTGGAATGGTTGCGAAGACATGTTAAAAGGTAATATAGAACGTAATGAATTCTATAAAGAGATCCGCAATAAACTAGCTCGAAAAAGATATAAAAAAAAATTTCTGGAATGAACTAATCGATTTATTCTTTTTAAAATCTTATTTTTATAAATGAAAATAATTTATTCGAATCCATGCTGTCCTACGAGTGGGACAAATCTAACACCACATTTTTTGTTAATTTCAAAAGCATTTCCGAATTTCCGAACAACATACAAAGTTTGACCGTAGTTTTTAGATCCAGCAGGGATGCACAAAATTCCTCCATCCCTTAATTGATCCTTAAATGCTTGGGGTACTTTTTCTGGAGAAGCCGCCGTGACTAAGATCTTATCAAAAGGTGCCTGATCTGGATAACCCAAAGTACCGTCTGCGTGAATTACAGTCACGCTATCGTCATAACCCGTTTCCTTCAAGCTTATTCTTGCGCTTGTTGCTAATTCCTTGTGATACTCAATGGTGAACACATGTCCTGGAATTTTAGACCCCTTAGGTGCTACTAATTCTGCACAAAGCGCTGCGTGATATCCCGATCCAGTTCCGATTTCTAAAACTTTATCGCCTTCTTTAAGTTCAAGGTATTCGCACATCATTGCGTTCATGTGGGGCGCACTAATTGTTTGATTCATTCCAATTAATAAAGGCGTATCCATATATGCTGAAGACCTTGCTTTTTCAGGTAAAAATAAATGCCTTGGTACCTTGAGCATTGCTCTAATCACTTCTGTTTTGGTTAAAACACCTCTTTTTTGGAGGTCTTCAATTAAATCCCTTCTTTTTTCTTCAAAACTCATTGTAAATCTAAACCGATGCACTTAAGTCGTTTATTCGCTCTTTAAGAGCAGATATATCCTCTCTTCGGGTTGGGCACCTTTAGATAATCGAATATTAAGCTTTATAGGCATGTCGTTTTCAGTCCTTACGACATTAACGATTTTTTCTCCACCTATAAACATTTTTTTTATGGTTTCAAAACGATATGTATCATTGCTTTGTAATATAATTTCGCTTCCTCTTTTAAGAGGAACATTAATATTCTCAATAATTATGTTGGCCGTCTTGCTTGACTCATCATATGAAATGATTGTACCAACATATTTTTTTTTATAAGGAGACGTGTTTCCTTCTTCTAATAATTCGACTTCTTCAATTGTGGGTTTTTTAAAATAAAATCCCGTATGAAATCCTCGATTAAATACCTGCAAAAGTCTACTCGTCCATTTTTTCACTTTCTCTCGATCAAACGATCCTTCGAAATAACTATCGATCGCCTCTCGATAGCAAGAAGTAACCTCCCTTACATAGATGGGATCTTTCATCCTCCCCTCGATTTTAAACGCGTCAATTCCAGTATCAATTAATTGAGGGATGTATTTGATCATGCACAAATCTTTTGAATTCAAAAATCTTAACCCATCGTAGACGAATTCGTGATTTTCATCGTCAATTACCCTCCACTTACGCCTGCAAGGTTGAACACAACGTCCTCTATTAGCAGAGAACTCGTTCGAATCGCAAATGGTTGCTGAAAAATAGCACCTCCCACTAATCGATGTGCACATGGCGCCATGAACGAAGCATTCTATTTCACATGTTTTTAGTTGATTTTTGATATTCTCTATTTGAATCAATGACAATTCTCTTGCGAGTACAATTCTTTCGGCTCCTAAATCCTCTAAAAATCTCGCAGATTCGATGTTTGATATATTCGCTTGAGTTGAAATGTGGAAAGGCATTTTCATCCGTCGAGCCATTTGAATCCCAGCTAAATCGTGAGTAATTATTGCGTCAATTCCTGCATTTTTTGCAACCTTTAATAAGGCTTGTAAAGATTCTAATTCTTGGTCGTAGATAATGATGTTTGTCGCAAGATAAGTCTTGATTTTTGGATTTTGAGTAGTGCAATACGAAACGATATCGAATAAATCTTCTTGTTTGAAATTATTTGCTTTCGCCCGCATGTTAAATTCTTCTACGCCAAAATATATTGCGTTGGGGAGGGCATTCTTTTTGAATGTCTTTAAGACATTCCAATTTTGCACTGGAGCTACCAGTTCAGGTCTTGGTGAAGTACTCGTCATAAAATTTATTCAATTTTCTTTTGATAAAGTCTCTACTTAAAATAATCCAGTATCGTAAAAAAAAATTTTAGATGCATCAAATTGCAAATTTAAAATGATAATTTTAAAATCATTTTAAAGCATTATTCATGTATTCTATTTAATTATAAAACATTATAATCATAATTAATCGATAGTCATGAAGGTCGTATTATTTAATGGAAGTCCACGGGCAAAAGGTAATACTTACCATTGCCTAAATATTGTCATGGAAGAATTGAAAAAAGAAGGAATAGAATGCGATTATGTATGGATGGGCGCAGAAAATCTAAGAGGGTGCTTGGCGTGCTATAAATGCAAAGCAAACCAAAACTTGAAGTGCTCCCAAGAAAACGACAAGATGAACGAGTATATCGCGAAAATATTGGATTCAGATGGAATTATCCTTGGATCGCCCACATATTTCTCTGATGTATCTACAAATATAAAAGCACTTATTGAAAGAGCGGGTTTCGTGGCTCGAGCGAACGGAAATCTCCTAAAACATAAAGTGGGTGCTGCTGTAGTGGCTGTCAGGAGACAAGGCGCAAACCACGTATTTTCAAGTATAAATTACTTTTTTTTGATTGCTGAGATGTTTGTGGTGGGTTCAAGCTATTGGAATGTGGGAATGGGTTTGAATCCCGGAGACATCGAGAAGGATGAGGAAGGAGTGGAAACATTTAAAAATCTTGGAAAGAATATGGCATTACTCCTTGAAAAACTCAAATAATTCCATCAGAAAATACTCATCGAATTATAATTTCATTTTTTCCTACTATTATTTAAAATTATATAGTGAAACTTAATAAATAGTAAGTTCCATCATATATTAAAAATAATCAAGATGTGTTTTCAATCGTGCCTAAAAATTATATATCCAAATTAAAGAATATCCAAGCAAATTCCATAAAAATATATATTTACTTTATTACAATAATATTAATTTTTGCTTTGTCATTAGTTGTAAAAATTCCTCTCTTAAATTTCAAGGAACGAAACGAGGATTTATGTTTGAAAACCTCTGATGGTGTTTTTTATTCTGGGCAATACGATGGAGGTATATCTACATTAGGGATCAAGAGTTTAACCGTTGGAAGTGATAATATTTGGTCAAATCAAGCATGGCTTAACGAATCACTTCCAAAATCCTGGGAATTTAATGAATTCAATTATAGCTTGAACAGAGTAGATCTTAGGGTATTTAACATTTTTAAAAATGAGGGAAATATTACTATCGCTACTAATACTTCTCAAGGTATTTTACAACCTCAATCTTTTTGGAGGATGGTGCTCCAAGAATTTAAAACTCCTAATATTACTCGAGAACTCACAATTAGCGAAATGAACCTTTATTTAAATTTCACTGACATTCCACTTGTATATAAAAATATTTTATTTTCTGTTGTTATGATTTTTGACGAAGCTTTTGGAGATCCTTTCGGATATTCTGTGATTCCAATTGAACCGGGAGTTGCAGGATGGTTTACATTTAACAATATCAGTTCAAACGTATTATCTCCAAATAAATCTTACTATATTGCGTATTGGGTTGGTACAAGATTAAATATTCTCGAACCTTATAATGTAAAAGGTACATGGGCTGCTGAGAACAGGACAAAAACCGATGATAAGGATGAAGGACTTACATATTATGTTTTTAACAATAATGTCATTCAAATTGACGCTACGGAAAACATCGACATGTTATGCAATATGACTTACAATGTTCTTTATAATCCAGAAGATATCAATCTCAAGTATATAATAGATGGGACTGAATATATTCCTTCATATCAAAAAAGTACAGCACCTGGTTCTTCGGGATACGAGGCGTTTATATCATATTATCTTATTTCTCCGCCTAATAAAGACATAAATTTTACAATTTTTTCAAGTTCAATTATTGAGTCCCTAGCTGTTGAGTCAAAATTATATTTCATTTACCAAATAAACGCCTCAGGTATTTGGCAGCTAATTAATAACACCATACAATGGAATGTCTCCTATCCCTATTATTACGATATAGGAGCGAAAAATGCTGAACTTTGGTTCTTATACGAGCCTGACTGGGAATTGGATGGTTTTTACAGCCCAATTGGATCTGAAACAGAAATGTTTTCAGGGGCTATTACGGTCTACAATGAAGATTTCGAGGGATTATTTAATTTATGGGGTGGCGAATTGGGATTAGGCACATGCATTGGAACATTTTACTCTCCCAATTATTGTTCGAAAATAAATCCACAAATAAAAATTAATGATCAATTTCAAAATAAGGGATATTTGCAATTAGGGAAATATATAAGATTCCAAGCAGAGATTAAGGATCCCTACAACACGCCGATCTCGGGAGGGATCGGTAATATCACTTTCCTTAGTCCATCAGGTAGTGTTTTACTTCAAGACGACAATCTCACATCGAGTGACGGCGTGCTCAGTAGTTCTGAAATGTATCTTGGAACGAATCTAGCAGTTGGAACTTACCAAGTCAACATTTTTTGGATGAATGGCAAGGAGGTTGCATATTATACAATTTTCGTTGATGTTCGTCATCCTGATGACTATATTCCCCCCGAAACTATTATATTATTAATATCAATTGTTGGTGCGGTAATTGCGTTAGTCCCCATTTCTGTCGTTGCCAGAAGATATGTCCGTCAAAGAAACTGGGGCAAAACTTTAAGAGATTTATTTGTTCTGACAAAAGAAGGAGTAAGTATGTATAGCTATTCTTTTGGAATTGAATTGCGCAAACCTGAATTAATCTCTGGAATGATTTCTGCACTCACTACATTCTCAAAAGAAGCAACAGGGAGCGGCAAGCAATTACGTTCGATAGATCAAGAAGACAAAAAAGTTCTTTTAAATCATGGAGCGCGCATTACAGTTGCGTTATTGTGCGATAAAGACTTGCCCATTATTCGAAAAAGGCTCAAAAGTTTCTCAGAAGCTTTTGAGAGCAAATTTGGGAAGCAACTTGCAAATTGGTCCGGTGAAACATCAATGTTTAAAGGAGCAGAATCGATCTTAACAAGGTATTTTCCAGTATCAACAGAAGAAAAAGTTATTAGGGGCATACGAGAAAAATTATCTGTTTATCGAGAACAAATTATCTCGCTTGACGATCCCGTTAAAGTGGTTTCTTTAATGCATGAAATAACGGAATTTTCGTCTCGATACTCCGAAATCATTAGTAAATTCTCGTTTAAAGAATTTAACGAAATAATCAAGATCGCAGAAGAAAAAATAAGAACAACTTAAAACCCATTTTCTTGCTATTAATTTTCTTATTATTATTAAAATTAGATTTTATACAATAATTCCCTGTAATTCCGTGCCGATTTTTCCCACGAGAATTGCTTGAATAGTTGGATGCCATTGATGATCATGCTACAATACCCCTGTTTTTCTTCTCTATAAAAATTAATTGCCTTTTCTATTATATTTTCGAGTTCGGAGACCATTGACCAGAACACGGGATTTCTCCAATGTACTGGCTCTCTTATGGGCCTTCTCTGGGAGAAGTCCGTGCTCAAGAGGTATTCCCAATTTTCTTTTGTTTCCGTGCTCGGATGTTCCCAGAATAAAAATCCCGTGGGTTTGGAGAGGTCTTTGTGATGTCTCTTTACCTCGACCTGAATGGAGTGTGGTAAATCGTTAAAATTGATAGGACTTACTTGTTGGATGAGGCCACCAGTGGCTCTAGCTATCACGGGCGTTCCTGAAGCGTATCCCTCGTTAGCAGCACCAAAAGGTTCGTAATATGAAGGCATGACAACAAAACTTGCTGCTTTTTGTAAATTATCGTACCCGCTTGAAATGCGGTAAGGAAAAACCATTACATTTTTACTAAATTCTTGGCATAAATCTTCGAGATAAGCTAATCCATCTAGACCTCGAGGACTCGGAATAGGGGTTAATACAAAAAAAGCTGAATCAGGTCCTAACCTTCTTAGTACTCTAAATATTGCTGCTGCTGCCGCATCAAATCCTTTTTGTTTGGGTTCGTCCCGTCCAAATAAGAAGAAAAGCGGAATATCGTCTTTTAAAAGTTCGAGTTGCTGGCCCCACTTGGGTTTTATATCCTCTCGCTTAGTGAGGATCTTGTAAAATTCCTCCCGATTTCTTCTTTTCTCATTTAATACATCTTCCACGCATGTTAAATGTTCTGGAAACGATAGGGGGACAAAATTACCGTTATTAATTCCAATAGGTGGTAGAATTTGTAATTCTTGACGAATTTTTTGGCTTAACACATCATGAACTAAAATATCGTTCTGAAATTCCCGTGAAAACTCCTCGGAAACCGTCGAAATTCCTTGCATTTTTGGAATCGTGAACTGAAGGATCGTACGTCCTTGGGGGTCGTTTGGAAGATACTCGTCGTATGGATTGTGAAGCGTGAGCACGCTCTTGGTACCGTTCACTGATGGTATGATATCCGCTACTAATGCTGTTTCCCAATCCTGTAGGTGTAGAATGTAGGGCGGGGGATATTTTTCTCGAATTAGTTTTAATACTATAGGTATCGATTTTGATAGAAAGTATGAATCGTGTATCAAGGAGTCAAATCTCCACGAATCGAAATATGGATTATCACCTGATAAAAAAAAATTATCGCTTTTTACTAAAAAAATATCATAACTATCGTATTCTTTAAATTCGGTGCTCTTGAAAAGTTCGATCTCGTGGATAAATCCCTTATATTGAACCCTTCCTTTTTTACCCGTAGATATTAAAAGCTTGGATTGGATCGCTTGCTTGGTCTTAGCAATGTTAGAAAACAAAGGAGAAATGAG
>JAEOUI010000601.1 GCA_016839425.1 Promethearchaeota archaeon | reverse complement strand
CCTATAAGGAATTTCAAACTGCCAAAGAAGTAGGATTTGATAGTCGCTTTGAATATTTAGAAGCAAAAAAAATGGAGATCCCCGCTAAAGAAGAGTATGATGAATTCAAAGAATCTGGTTTTTCTAATTATAATACTTATCAAAAGGCAAAAAATGGAGGATTTCCAGATGCGATTGAATACAATAATGCATTACAATTAGGAATAAATAGTTATGATGAATACATAAAATTCCGAGACAAAAAATACAAGCAATTTAAAGACAGTCTGAGTGAAATTTCTAAACAAGCAAATTCCGATTATAAATCTGGAGAATATGAAGCGTTTTTGAAGCAGAGATTATTACTTCTTGAAGAAGGAGCAAAAATGTTATACCTTAAAATATTCAGCATCGATTTAACAGAGAATCCGGATAAATCTTTTGAGGCTATAATAAGAGAAATAGAAGGAAATTTAAATGAAAAAATTGTCAATCTAAAGGCCATTAAAGAATGGAGAGATTTAATCCAACAAATCCAAGGAACAGAATTAACAATAGAAAAGAAAAAAGCGGAGGAAGCAAAAAAATTCTTTGATAAGACCCAAAATTTCATGAGAAAAACTTATGAGAGTATCTAGAAACTTCTTTCTAAAACTACTCTTGTTCTTTTAATTTTTTTAGAATATGTTCCAAAATCTCAATAACTCGCTCTTTATATGACTTTTGTTCAGGATACTCATAGCTAAAATGTTTCCAGTTTGGACGTTTATGACCAATTTTAAATTTAATACCATTCATAGTTGTCATGTAAGAGTTTGAATCAAGTTTTGTAGCAAGTTGGTCTGCGATGATATACCAATGATATTTTGTATTGATATTTGCTCCGGAATTTATTGGAGCCGTGTTAAAACGTGATTTTACACAATCAAACTTGATTTTCCACCGATCAGGGGCCATTTTTACCTCATACCATTGACCTTGATCGTAATTCCATAAATGGGAGTGATCAATTTCCATCCCCGTGTAAATTTTGTCCCTTTTATCTTTCTTTAATGTATTATACATTTTTACATGTTAGCATTCTAATTTTATGATTTAAAATCCCCTATTTATTAAAAGATCAGGGGGTCCGACAATTTAATGAACGACTGCGAAATCTATATTTCAAGCAAGATTTTATGTGGATTTATTAGTTATAATCCCTATCTTTAAATATTGCTATAGAATAATCTAATCTTGATCAAATGCGAAACATGTTGAATCAGAGACCAAATCCACACCCTGGATTTTTTCACATGGTTAATGTATAATATAATCAGTGATTTCTCTCTTCCCCCCTTTCTTAATAGTTAATGGTCATTATTGGCCGTCAGGTCGAAGATTCAATAAACATCGCATTTGATCATATACATAAAGATATTTTGGAAATCATGTTCTCAGATTCATGTTCTGAAAACATAACTATTATAAGGTTCATTGATATTATTTGAATTATTTAATGAATGAAGATATGAAGGAAAAGCTATTCAGATTACTGAATAATTTTGTGGAAACTCAGCCTGAAGTGGAAGGCACGTATGTATACTCCAAGGAGGGTGGCTTAATCGTAAGATATGATAAGCTTGAGCCAAATTTAAAAGAAGATTTTCATGAAGTTGAAAAAATTGGCGAACGCTTGGATATATTAAAAACATTAATAGAAAGGGTAAAGGAAGAATTTAAGGTGGGATATTTTGGCTGTGGATCCTTCGATACAATACATAATAGAATTATATATTTAGAGGCGGGTTTTGAAGCCATTATTCTTATTGTTTGTGATTTCTTGATAAATTTAGACACGTTATTTCCTTTAGCATATCTAATTGCTGAAAAAACAGCACAAATCTTGGAAGGTAGTTTTAGCCCAGAACATCAGACCCTTGCTATACCAAATCTAAGATTTTACAAGAACTTCTCCTTAGGTTTGGATGGATATTCACTAGATTCTCCAGAACCTCTTTTTGACAATGTATATCCAAAAATCCACATAAAAAGAGAATTTATTAGGAGAAGATTATATAAATTAATTGTTGTTGGGGCAGCAGAGGTTGGAAAAACAACTTTAGTAAATAGTTTTTTAAATAAAGACCAAAGCGCAGATTATCGACCCACGATAGGGATCTCTATTGCCCATACCATGTTTTCTATTCAAGGTTTCTCTGAAGATGATATTTCCTTGATAATATTTGACCTAGCAGGACAAAAATTTTTCAAACGAGCAAGACTAGAATATTATGCGGGAGCTAGTTGCGCCATTATAGTGTATGATATTACACGCCCTGAAACATTTAAAGAAGCTAAAGAGTTCTGGTATGAAGATTTAAGAAAGGAATTGGGTAATATTCCGATTATATTGATTGGCAATAAACTAGATTTAAATTATCAGAGAAAAGTAAGCATGCAGGAAGGAGAAAGCTTGGCGGAAGAAACAGAGTCTCTTTATGCTGAAACTTCCGCATTGCACGATATTAACGTTCAAGACACATTCAATGTAATTGGAATTAAATTATTTTTTAAAAAATCTGAATAAAAGGAGTAATTATCTTTTTCTTAGGATATCAAGAGTCTGTTGAGCGATATTAGCACGATTTTTTCTAGAACTTATGAATAAAATTAAAAAAAATATTAGATTAATTAGCTAATCTCTAAACCCATAGTAGATGGAGATTATTAATAACAACGTCTGACGTAAGGTTAATTGATAGAAAGAAAGGTTCAGCAAGATGATCGTTTGAATCTCAAATTCGTAAAGCAATAAAGCTAAAAGAGTGCATAATAAGGTTAATATAGAAATGAGGCTCTTACCCTTTTGAGCAATCCATGATTTTTTCTCTTCAGCTAACCTATCAATGATATCGTATTTTGACATTGATTCAATGTTAGTCATCTTCGCAACTTCCTCTTTAATCTTCTTTTTCTCGGACCTAACGCCGATACTCCGGAAAATACCCCCGATGAGGTACAATAAAATAATGGACATTATGTCAACTAGCGTATTAGTTGTTTCAAATGGCACTTGAGGTCCATAAGCGTTTATCAATATTACTAATGTTAATAACACTAATAGTGAAATTCTCACGCTATATCTTGGCAAGTATAGGGGTAATTTTTCGCTTTTATTTTCAGTTTCGAATTTTTCTGGGTGTTTAATTTCCTTTATTATGCGTTTTAGTCGATCTTCAGAAGGT
>JAEOUI010000498.1 GCA_016839425.1 Promethearchaeota archaeon | reverse complement strand
CTATCTACATTAACAAAAAAATATTTGCGCAATTTTAAATTCTATTTAAAAGTTTTATTAAAACAATCCTCTAATTTGCGTGAATATCCCGTTTTTTATTCTAAGGAATATTTTAATATACTTAAATCTGCTACTTCCTATTTATTATTAAAATTTCTCTATTCTAAATCAAATAAAATTATACGAAAAATAAATGGAATTTATTTCCCATTTTATTTTAATTTCGCACCTAGATATCGACGCATGTTTTTTGGACTTAATTCCATGCCTGTAATAAAAATATTCCTAAAATATATAAAAAAAAACACGACCTTTATAGATGCGGGCGCTAATATTGGATATTTATCCGCAATTGGTTTGAGTCTTGTAGGAAAAAATGGAAGTGTTCACAGTTTTGAACCAGTACCAGTATATTTCAAGAAACTGTCTGAAATTGCGTTTTTAAACAAAGAATATCGATTATTCATAAATAATTGTGCTTTAGGAAATAAATCTGCTAAATCTCCAATTAATTTAGATAGAAACAATATTGGTTCAAATACACTGGTTCCTGGTTTAATTAAAGATAATGATATAAAGGACACATTAAATGTAGATGTTAAAAGATTAGACGATTACATTTATGACAATAATATCAAAGATATTTCACTTATTAAAATCGATGTTGAAGGTTTTGAGCTCAATCTCATAGAAGGTTTGATCAAATATTTTGAAGAAAGCAAAAGTAATCGCCCTCCAATAGTTATGGAGATATCCCCAAAAGTGTTTTCATTATTAGGGAGAAATATTGAAGAGTTGGACATCATAATGAAAAATTATGGTTATACTTCATATACTATTGATGAAAAATCTAAAATTGATATTAAAAAATTATCAATTCAAACTGATGTATTATTTAGAATTTAATATTTATTTTAAAGTTGAAATTATTAAGTTAAATGCTTATACAAAAATTCATTTAATATGTCTATTGAATTCTTCAATAACTTATATGTCTTCAACTATTAGAGCTATTCTCAATTTCTCTTAATCTTTTTTTTTGTATGATATGAATTCCACTTGTAAGTGTTGTATTTAAAATCTTTATTTTATCCATATACATTTTTAAGGTGTTTTTAGAATATTTTCTTTTAATTCTCAATGTAATTTATTAGGAATTTTCGAAAATTTGATAACTTGAATATTCAATCATAAGGTTAATCAATAGAAAAAATCCCTTCTATTATTAACATTTTGGCATGTATTGCCTAATGGTTAATTAAAAAAGAACTTATATGAACAAAGTGAATTTAAAATGAAGAAAAATGTATTATTAACTGGTGCATTTGGAAATGTGGGACAAAACACCCTGAAAGAACTCCTCAAGCGAGAATATGAGGTAACATGTTTTGAATTGCGAACTTCGATAAATGAAAAGACTTGTAAAGAATTATCGAAAGAAGGTCAATTTAAAACGATTTGGGGTGATATAACAAATAAAAATGATGTTAATAAAGCAGTTCATGGTGTCAATTGCATCGTCCATCTTGCAGCCATCATCCCCCCGTTAAGCGAGAAGAATCCAGAATTAGCGCGTAAAGTGAACATTGAAGGTACTCGAAACCTCATAAGCGCAGCAAAAGTTTTGCCAAATCCTCCAAAGTTTATAATGGCAAGTTCTGCAAGCGTATTTGGAGTAACAATGGATAAAGAACCTCCTACGACGGTTGATACTCCCCTTAATCCGTCTGATCATTACTCGCACACGAAAGTTGAATGTGAAATAATGCTTCAACAAAGTGAACTTTCCTGGATGATTCTGAGGCTTGCAGCCGTTTCGGTAGATAAACTTCCTAAAAGTTTTGACAATCTCTTGTATGAAATGCCTCTTAAACAGCGAATTGAATTTGTTTCTTCGAAAGATTGTGGAATCGCGTTCGCGAACGCCGTATCATTCGACGATATTAACAAGATATTTCTGATCGGTGGTGGCGAAGGATGTCAACTTCTACAAAAAGATTATTTGACGGGAATATTCGATGCTTTTGGACTAAAGATGCTTCCTGACGACTGTTTTAAAATTCCAACAAAGAAAGAGGATTGGTTCTATATCGATTGGATGGATACCGAGAATTCGCAAGACGCACTTCATTTCCAAACTGAGCCATTTCAAGAATATCTTGAGAGGATAAAACAAACTTATCGTTTGAAAAGGATGGGCATGAAAATATTGGCCCCCCTTGCTAAAAAAACCTTGATTAAAATGTCACCATATAATAAAGATCCACAGGATTAAGAGAATTTTAAACGATATTTTGATTACATTAGAATTTTCTTAAAAATATCATCCCTCAAGAAAGAACATGAATCTTAAATAAGCTGGTAAAAAAAGTGGAAACCCTACTTTTTATTCACAGTAATCTATTTTTATTCTAATTTTTTCCTTTTATTTTTTACAAAGTAACAAAACCGAAAAATCCATTAAGAATGCTTCATTCTAAAGCCCTCGTTATTGTTGGCCACTCCAGCTAAGCTCTTTTTTTGGTTCACCGCTGTTCGGGTAAAACCTTAAAGAAAAATTGGCAGGACGACGCTTGAGTTGGTAACCCTCCCATCTCATGGACCATTAG
>JAEOUI010000058.1 GCA_016839425.1 Promethearchaeota archaeon | reverse complement strand
TTTTAAATTATGACATCAATAATAATAAACGGAAAATGTGAATACTAAATTAACTTATCTTGGTAAAACTATCTTCTTTATCTCGAAACTCTAAAAAGAAACGCTTTATAGTAGTAAAACAAGATTTGCAAAAAGCTAGTGATTTTTGGTCTATGTTCCTTAGACTTTCTGAAAATTGCATAACGCAATCGTGATTACAATGAATTAACCCTAACACATGTCCTATTTCGTGCACGGCCTCCTTTAAGGTTCTTGATTCAAGCAATATATGATCAGTTTCCCTGTTGTAAAATGTTTCATCTAAACGGCAAGTTGATATGACTGCAAATCCTGGAAAGTTCAAATATGCCTTTTCAGCGATCCCAAAAATGAAGTTGCGCGTCTTGGAATATATATCATCCTCGGTGAGCCCCAATACACAAATATATTGCTTGTGTGAATGCATAACTTTAAGGTTTTTTAAAATTGGATGTACATCGTATTGTTTTTGAACAGAATTATAAAACGAATAGAGTAAGGGAAAAGGGCGTTTCGAAATTATGACTTTAAGGATTAATCCTTTAAATGTCCATTCCAAATTTTTTTTTAATTTTAGCACTTTCCTTTGATCAAATCGACCGATTGCTTGTAGCAAAATCGTTTTTTTCATTATACAAAAGGGAGCATTGCTTTCTTATTATTTATTTTGCCCGATGAAAACCTTAATATATTAAAGTGACTTAAATGTAAAATACATTGGCGTATAATTTTTTTTCCAATAACAAAAGATTGTTCTGAAGCCTATAGATTTAATCAAGAGGGTAGTCATTTGTTTGATCTCAAACAAGACATTCAAAATGATAAGAACGAAAATTCTGATAAAAAAAAATTAGAATCATTAATTTCAAAGGATTTTATCAAATATGCCCCATTTCCTATCGTTATCCTCGATAAAAGCATGGATATTTGTGATATTAATAATTCAGGCAAGCTATTAATGAACATAGAAAAAGCTGAAATTATTGGAAAGAAAGTGAAAGATATATTACCCATTTTTGAAAAAGAAAACCTTTTTTTAAAATTATTAGATGTATTTAATAAAGGCGTGCCTTGCACTATTACTTCAGTAAGTTTATTTCCAAAGAAGAAAAGAACTTATTGTGCTCACGCTTTTAAGGTCGATAATTATTTAGGCATTATTTTTTTGGATACCACACAGCGCGACGAAAAGGAAAAGAATCTCAAGTATCAAATGGAAAGGGCTTTAAAATATTTAGATATTGCAGGGACTATACTCGTTGCTCTTAATAAAGAAGGCATGATCACTTTATTAAACAAGAAGGGGCACGAACTGCTAGGTTACGAGGACGGGGAATTGCTTGGAAAAAATTGGTTTGAAACTTGTCTTCCCAAATCATTAAGCCATCGAGTTCAAAATGTTTTTGGAAAACTCGTGAGAGGAGAAATAGAGAGAGTCGAATTTTACGATAATCCAGTCTTAAGAAAGGATGGAACACTAAGAATGATTGCTTGGCATAATTCTTTCATATTGAACGAAGAAGGAAATGTTATGGAGATCGTCAGTTCTGGTATCGATATTACTGAGAGGAAGAGAATCGAAAATGAGGCAAAGTTACTTGCTTCAGCGGTTGAACAAGCTAGCGTAGGGATCGCAATAATTGATTTAAATGGGAATGTGCAATATATTAACGACGCATTTGCATCATCCCACGGCTATTCACCAGAAGAACTTATGGGAAAAAGCATCTCAATCTTTCACACGGCCGATCAAATGGAAGAGGTTAATGCCGCCAACAAGCGGGTACGGCAAGAAGGAGAATTCATTGGAGAAATATGGCATATAAAGAGAGATGGGACGATTTTTCCAACTATAATGCATAACGCAATCGTTCGAGACGAAGACGGTAAAGCCGTATCCATAATCGGCACGATGCGAGATATCACGGAAGAAAAGATCTTAGAAACAGAACTAAGGAAAATAAATGAATTTAAATCAGATTTGCTCCGAAGGACATCTCACGAACTGAAAACACCCCTTATTTCAATACTTGGTTTCACAAACTTGCTGTTAGAACTTCACTCCTCCAAGCTTGACGATAAAATGATAACGATCCTAGAAGAGATAAGACATGGATGCTTTCGAATGGAAAGTATTGTTAATAGTCTCCTAAGAACATCTCAAATTGATTCTAAAACCAGGAAAATGAAAAAGCAAAAGGAAAATCTTTCTTTCTTGGTCAATTTTTGCGTCAGCGAATTAAAAGGATTGATTGAAGAAAGAAAATTACAACTTATCGTTGATATAGATGATGATATGATCGTTGAAATCGTGAAAGAAGATATATACGATGTTATATCTCACCTTGTCATAAACGCCATCAAATATACGCCCTCAGGAGGCACGATCGAGATTTATTCCGAGGTTGAGGACGATTTTTATATAATTAGTGTTGAGGATACGGGAATAGGCATAATATTTGAAGATAGAGATCGTTTATTCCATAAATTTGGAAAAATTGAGCATTACGGTAAGGGATGGGACATTGGAATCGAGGGATTAGGATTAGGGCTTTATAACTCAAAAAAGATAGTTGAATTTCACAATGGAGAAATGTGGGCCGAATCGAGAGGAAGGAACCTTGGATCAAAGTTTTCCTTTTCATTGCCAATATTTAAGAGTAAATGAAAATTCAATGGGAAGGGAGGGATTCGAACCCCCGGCCCCTTGGTCCCAAACCAAGAATCATACCAGGCTAGACCACCTTCCCTAAATTATTATAAAGAGATGAATAATATATTTAGGGAAATTTAAAAAATTTTATCATTTATCCTTGTTTATTAAAATTCTTGTCGCTCAATCAGAAATTATTTTTTAATTTAAAAAATTCTCAGTCAAAATAAAAATTTTTCAAGATTATTAGATTAATCTTGTGTTTAAGCAGGGAGTAACAAATATAATAATTGTATTTAATGTTAAGAAAAAATTAAAAGCTTTTTATTTATTAATTTTAGGAGCTATTATCAAGCATTTTTTTTAATTCTTTCCTTAACTTATCTATTTTCTTGTCCTTCATCCAATATCGAATCTTAGAAGACTTTAAAAGATCTTGGACTTTTTTATTTAACTCGGAAAGTTTCTGCCGGTCCTCGTCGGTCAATTGAGGAACTTCTTCCTCAATTTTTTCCTTGATCTCCTCTATTTCCTTTTGAATGTAAGGAATTTTTAAAGGTAATTTTCCAAGAATCAATCTCTTTCGTAATATTTCCTTTATGTGCTTTATCCAAGCTTGAATCCAAGGATAATTACCTGGACATTTTGGATTTATTATTTCAATTTTATCTCTTTCGACTTCAATCAAATCGTCAGGACATGAGTTTTCGCAGGCACCGCAATAGAAACAAGCGTCTTCGTTGCATGCGATCTTACCGTATTTAATCACGTCCTCAGCGCTTTCAGGAATGAAAAATGAGCGAGTAGGACATATTAATACGCAAGCTTTACAACCAGCTGGATCGCACTTGTGAAGCTTGTTTTTCTTAATTCGCACCTTGCCTTCGATAGGAGAGTTTATTTTAAAGCATTTCGTGGGGCATTCTTCTTGAATCAAGAAAAATTCCTTGACATGATGTCGATCTCTCATGTTTAAACATAACTTACATGTTTGGTTATTTGAATCTTCAATACAATTGGACTGATCGATTTCATAGAATTTATCAATCGTAGGATATTGATCCATCAAAATCTGGTCGGAAGGCGTGATATTTTCGTGAAAGGCATCGTTTGGACATACCACGGCACATAACATACAATAACAACATTTTTCATGATCTATCAGTAATTTAGGGTTCGAATCGTCAATAAGGCCTTGAATGATTTCGGGTATGGGACCAAGCTCAATTGCGTCAACTGGACAAGCAAGCTTACATAAAGAACAACCAATACACTTGCTGATGTCGTAAGTTAGTTTCTTTTTCACATTGCCGTAAGTCCAATTTAACACGAACTTATCGGGTTCTATCTCCAAATCTTTTTCTGCAATTTCTCTTAATTCTTCCGTGTTTTCCATCTCCTCTTGAATATCTTCGATGACCATTCACACCTTCCATTCGTTGATAAAAGTATTTTTTCCTACTCTTTTAAATCTTAAAAAGTATAAAAAATTTGGTTGGAAATTGTTTTATTAAGAGAAGTAACCAAGACTTTCTTTATCAAACTCCTTTATGTATTCCACGGACAATCCATACGGATTTAATTCTGGGGGTGCATAAATGAGATTTAAATCTGGAAAATACGCTCCAATTCCTTTTTCCGCTAAAATTAATGCTGGATCTCCATTTTTAAAAAAGTATTTACTTACTTTTAAGGTTAATTCTCGACAATCTCTTTCTTTAATAACACCGAGCGAATGTATATACTCGTGTAGGAGTATGTGATATGTATAGGCTCTCACGATATTTCGAGGTTGCTTTTGAATCAAGATAATTAAAGCTGTTTTGTTCATGTAAATATCGGTTCCAGGAGACATATGTAATCCCCCAATGAAACCACCTTGATACATCCCCATTTTCACAAGCCCTAATGTTAAACCCGATCGATGCCTTTTAAGGACTTTCTTTACATCATTTTTTACTTTTTCGAAAATATCAGGAATTTCTTTCTTGAGATCGTTGAAATTCAATAAAAAATTCACCACTAAAATAAAAATATTAATATTAAAAATTAAAAAACCAATCGTCGTCCTCTTCGTATAGAAATCCCATGAGTTTTGATAAATCCCGGAGTATTGGTTGGACGGAAACTCTATTTATTGCCCGTAAATCGTTATCCATATCAGACGAAAATAATTCGTCTAGCAAATTGTCAATATTTATCTTGTTAAAATATTTTTCAGGATTGAAAAACAAAGTAAACATTATCTCTTCGCCCAAATTAAGGCTTTTTTTGACTAATTTTTCCTTATTCCTCCTTTGGCGGATGGTTTCCAAGAGTCGATTTTTAAATCGTTCGTCCATGAGGTTTTTCAATTCTATGATACAACATTGTTTTTTTTGAAGTAGATCGTTCCTTTCGGTTTCCAAATCATTAATATCGTCTTCAATTTGCTTGATCGTTTCACCTAAGAATTTTATTTTTTCTTCGGGTTTCTTTATGCTTGTATAGTCTTGCGAAAATTCAGTGTTTTGTAGAGGTGTTGGAATGGACTTGCTTTGAATGTCTTTCGTGGCATATTTGATGTTATAATAGTCAGGACTGATATCTATTCTCACAGAAATACCTTTTTTTATTCGATATTTACTTTTTTTTGGATTCTCATCTATATCTTCAATGATCCCATTTTCTTCAAGGAGCTTTAATTGGCTATGAACGGCTTGTCTCGAAATATTCAAGCTATTTGCTAATTCCGAAGCAGAATGTGGTACTTTAGCAAGTTTAGAAAGCAACATTCTCCTCGTGGGATTTCCAAGCATTTCCAACAATTGATCAAGTTGCATATTTTGCCTAATTTCTTCGACCGTCATTTTCTAATTCACTCCTCTTAAATATTTTTCTTAAAATTATTCAAAAAAATTATCGATATAGATCTTCTGAAGCCCGCGTTAAATGTTTTTCCGCATTTATGGCTCTATCGGCCGTATTTTTAATTTTTTCAATTGATTTATCAAACGCTTTTTTGTTAATCCTAACAACTTTTACGGATTCTGCATCGCTTGTATCAATATCTGGATTTGCAACTGCGTCTCTGATCGTTAATAATGTAGCTTCCTCGCAGATGGCTTCGATATCAGCTCCAGTATACCCTTCCATTTCTTCTGCCATTTTTTCAAGATCGACATTTTGATTTAATGGTTTGTTATTGAGGTGGATATTAAATATACTCTTTCGAGATTCTTTATCTGGTTTTGGAATTTCAATGTGCCTTCCAAACCTTCCCGAGCGGAGTAAAGCTGGATCAAGCATATCTGGGCGATTTGTTGCGGCTAATAAGATGACATCTTTTAATCCTTCAAGACCATCCATTTCAGTAAGCAATTGAGATACCACTTGTTCAGTTACCTGTGATCCCGCGTGAGAGCCCCTCATTCCCGCTATTGCATCTATCTCGTCAAAGAAAATAATGCAAGGTGCTGCGGCACGAGCTTTTCTAAATGTTTCCCTTACTGCCTTTTCGCTCTCTCCAACCCATTTAGATAAAAATTCAGGGCCTTTCACGGAAATAAAATTAATTTCTGATTCGTGGGCTAAAGCTTTCGCGATTAAAGTTTTTCCCGTGCCAGGGGGACCATATAAGAGAATACCGTTTGGAGGATTGGAATTTAAGTGAGAATAAAGCACGGGGTATTTCAAAGGCCATTCTATTACTTCACGGAGTTGTTGTTTAGCCTCCTCTAATCCACCCACATCTTCCCAAGTTTCGGTTGGTTGAATTATCAATACTTCCCTTAGTGCTGATGGTTCAATACTACTTAAGGCAGATGTAAAGTGGTTCATTTTAATTTGGATGTCGCTGAGAACTTCATTAGGAATGGGCTTATCCAGATTAATTTGAGGTAATATCTCTCTAATTGAAAGCATTGCAGCTTCTTTTGCCAACGCTTCTATATCAGCACCTACAAAACCGTGTGTTTTTTCCGCGATTAGTTGTAAGTTGACATCTTTATATAAAGGCATGCCTCGCGTATGTATGAGCAAGATCTCATAGCGTCCATCGGTATCGGGTACACCTATTTCAATTTCCCTATCGAATCTCCCTGGTCGTCTCAATGCTTCATCAATATCATTTACTCTATTTGTAGCGCCTATTACAATAATTTCACCTCGACCTTCAAGACCATCCATTAAAGAGAGCATCTGGGCCACTACTCTTCGTTCCACTTCACCTGTTACTTCACCACGTTTCGGTGCGA
>JAEOUI010000497.1 GCA_016839425.1 Promethearchaeota archaeon | reverse complement strand
CATGCTTTTCGAAATTTATTTAGAGAATTTTTAAAAAAAATTTAAAAACAAAATCTATCATGTAATATTAAAGCAAAATTCAATATGGAGGGAAAAATGTCATGATATCTAAAAGCGAATTTTATGAAGTAAAATTAGATAAATCGAAAAATTTTTTTAAACTAAAAATTAATGGATTCTGGGGCGATGAGAGTTTATACGCAGAGCTTGAAGAAAAAATAAAACCATTATTAATTGATACAAAACCTGGTTGGAAGATGATGGTTGATCTTTCTGAAATAATGACACCACCACAACAATTTGGATCAAGAATCCTTCAAATACAACAAGTTTTAGTAAAGTATGGATTGAAAAAAATCGCTGAGGTCGTACCGCAATCTATTATAGCACAAATGGCTGTTAATCGCATTGCTAATTCATCTGGGCTTGAATGGCGCCAATTTTCAAATCTCAAAGAAGCAATGGCTTGGCTAACTGGTTCTTAGCATTCAATAATAGGATTAGAATATTTAGGACTATCTTATACCCCTGGCGGGATTTGAACCCGCGCTTTCCGGTTGAAAGCCGTAATTCATTACCAGACTAGAGCACAGGGGCTTAATATAGGTTCTAAAATAAAATGCGAGATGGGCGACTTGAACACCCATGGATTGCGTGGCGTGCAACCATCCTTCCTCTTAGATCAATCTCGCTTTATTTTTAATGATTAAATAACGATGGCACCGGGATTTGAACCCGGGTCGTCAGATCGACAGCCTAACATGCTAACCAAGCTACAATACGCCATCAAATGATCGGGACGACGGGACTTGAACCCGCACTGAAGAGGTTTACGGCTTGAGAAGCAGGAGGGAGACTCATTAAATTATTATTTTTTCCTGGCGCTCCCATTCTACCGCTTGAGCTACGCCCCGTTAGAATTGGTATTCCTTAATAATATCGATCTATCGATTCTGTATTCAAGATCCGTCTTAGTTTGCTTATCCTATGGATTTATAATAATTAATCAATATCCACCCATAATACTAAGAAATCTCGCTTTGTAAAAAAGAAAGAATATGGAGCTGGTAGGACTTGAACCCACAACCCTTGGCTCGCAAGGCCAAGTATCTTCCAATTAATATTACAGCCCCACAGTTTAAGCGTGAGGGGATGTGGTTTGAGAGCGTCGTGCCCTCTCACCAGTACCCCGATACAATGGCAGAGAAGCGGTACAATCGTGCACCTGGACGACTTTTGGTATTTGGCGCGTTTTTGAAATTCAATATCCTAACAGAAAACATTTTAAGAGAAATTATTAGCGAGTTTCTTACATTAGTGTGATACAAGAAATATTAGAAATACAAAGCAAGTAAGATCCGTTTGAGACGAGAAGTTCTGAAAAGTGTCGATACTAACAATCAATGATAGCGTTCGCTATGATATCGCCCCTCCGCTGGGGCACCAATATCTAGGTTATGATTTGCATCTATAAAATATCGTCTCATAATATCATTCATTAAGATATTTTATTATTTAAACCTATCGCTGGAATGGTTCGTTTGGTGAAAATGGGATAAAAGTGGGCAACCCTAATCAATACATTTAAATATCAAGGTGTTATTCATTATATCATGTCAAATCAGTTGTTCATAAATCGGATATTTAAATGGTAATCCCAACCAGACATCCGCATGTACTACGATTGACTTACTTCTCATTTCTTTATTTTCTCTTAATCAAGTTATCAATTAAAAATCCTCAACCCACTCACTCGCAAGATTTATTTACTTAATATAGTTGTGGTTGTCAAATTCACAATTAATTAATCCCCCGTGGTTTAATGGTAAAATACCAGGCTGTTAATCTGAGTGATGCATGTTCGAATCATGTCGGGGGAGCCAAACCTTGGAGTCATCATCTAACCGGGAGGATACTCGACTTAAGCTCGGGGTATGTGGGTTCAAATCCTACCGACTTCATTATATTAAAAAATGAGGTGAATTGAAAAAACAACAAAAGTCGTTCTAAAGCGACCAAGAGAAAAAGTCCGGAAACAAGGAAGAAAAACCATTAAAAATCAATCTTAGGGGTGTGGACTAGCACGGTGAGGTATCCGTTCTGATATGACGGTAAGCGTGAGTTCAAATCTCACCGCCCCTATCACATTTCAAAAAAGGGAAGAGCATGTAGCTCAGTCAGGACGAGCAAGCGGCCCTTAACCGCCAAGATGAGGGTTCAAATCCCTTCATGCTCTTATATTTAGGAATCGGGAGTGTGGCACAGTAGCTACTGCGGCCGGGTTACAACCGGTTAGGCGTCGGTGCAATTCCGACCACTCCTACCAAATAAGGATTTAAATTAAGTAAGGGGGCGTAACCTAGTGGACGAGGTAGTAGGCTTCTAATAAGCCGGAAGAAACCTGCTTTACATCGGTTCGAATCCGATCGCCCTCTCTTAATCACATGAGAGCGTGATGTAATGGTAGCAAAATGGATTCCAAACCCGTTCGAGCCGGTTCGATTCCGGTCGTTCCCATCCTACTTTAGTGGCGTAGTTTAATCAGGTCAGAACATTGGTCTCATAAGCCAAAGATTGGGGATTCAAATCCCTTCGCCACTATTTTTTAAAAAAGCACCCGTGGCCTAACGGAAGGGCACTCGTCTTCGGAGCGGGAAAGTGAAGGTTCAAATCCTTCCGGGTGTTTATATTGGAGCGTAGTTTAGCACGGTAGAACGGGGCCCTTATATGGCTCTGGTCGAGATTTCAAATCTCTCCACTCCAACCAATTGATATGAGCTCGTAACGCAGTGGAAGCGTGTGGGACTTTTAATCCTAAAGTCGGGGGTTCAAATCCCCTCGAGCTCTTTTTAATTAGTATGAGTTATAATTTCAATCTTTCTTATAAGGATTTGCTTGATGCTTTGGAAAAATCTTTTCAAACGAAAGTATAAAAACGCTCATACCACCAAGAGCAATAATAAGCGTGATTAAATTCGTCCAAGGTAATCCTAAATATTCGTAAACTAAAATACATATACCAATTACGCTCAAATAAATCCCCGCTTCAAATAATACGATTAACACCCATTTTATAAACTTGTTATTTTTTAACACTTCTTCAACAACATATTGATTTTTTGTTCTTCCAAAAAGCAAGATTTTTGTTTCGAACACCAAGAACAAGAATAAAAATGCCATGGGCACGGTATAAAAGAAAGTTATTATGAATTCTTCAGATCTAACAAAAATTGAGAATAAAATACTTAAAGAAATTAAGGAAAGGCCTTCAAACGCCATCATAAGGGTTAGTTTCGATCTCGCTTGATCTCGAATAACAATTGGAAGAGAAGCAAGGACAGACGATCCGGACTCTTCTGCATTTAACAAGCCGTTTACGAGGAAAAATGGTATTACCAAGAAAAAAATTAATACAATAGCACGCACATATAATGCCCCATCTACAAGAGTAGTAAATAAGGAAAAAAGCTCAGTCATTGATATCATTACAATCAAGGGAAGGGCAATCGGCGAAATCATAAAAATGAGCGTTTGAATGTCATGACCGATTATGGCAAGATCCTTGCGGATAAAGGCCTTGAATGGTGATGTGGAATTAATTACGATGGGTTTAGTTATTTCGGGATGTTTTTTTCGTAATTTCTCTATATTTCTCGATTTTTCGGGTTCCGTTACACCACGCAACGAAATTAAAGCTCTTTTATACAATATAAATAAAAGTAAAACGCTCAAGAGAAGCCCAATGGAAGAGGATATTAATAGTTCGGGAAATATCAACTCGGGATATAATGCAATTGATACAAAATATCCAAAAGCAAACGGGAATGGAATCAAACTTAAAATAATATTTATTAATATAGGGGGAGCTTCAAATAAATATGTTTTTATAACATTTGTAACTAAGTCGAATGTTAAGGAAATTAACAAGGATGTTAATTGAAAAATAACGATGGTAAAAACGATGGTAATGATTTTAATTGCTGTTGCTTTTTTGGAAATCTTAGAAGAAGGATGGAATATTTTGTTGATCTTTTGTCCAATAATAGTTAGAACGCTAAAACTAAAAAAGACATTTAATACGGAGGCAATTAGACAAAAAACAAATACAAGAAAGCTCTGAACCACTATCCCCATTACAATTGGATATAAAAACATCATGATGATTAGAGGAGCGTTCATACTTCGGAATAAAGTGATAAAGCCTAGTTTTCTCATATCGTTCTTGGAAATTGGGAGCGTTTGTAACCACTTGAAAGAATTACCCGTCATTAAGGCGCCTGCCATAAATAACCCACCAAAAATAATATAGAGGGAAGACATCGAAAAATATATGAAATTAATTATAGAAGAAATCAAATAGACCGTACCACTTGGAATGGGAAAAAGAGCGAGATTCTCCAAGACAACAAAAAACGTGATTATTGGAATGATTGGAACTACCGCCAAACCAGCACCGTAGCCTATTTTTATCCCTAAAGCTTGATTCTTTATTGTTTTTATATTTTTTTTATATTTTTCAAGGAGACTACTTTGATGAGCCCCTGCGGATTGCAGTTGTGATTCTACAATTATCTCAAAATGAGTGTAACGAGATATTTTATAGGGCGAAATTTTTTCTTTTTGTGGCATTTTTAATATTATAATTGTATTTTCAAGAATTATTTTTTTTCGTATAGGT
>JAEOUI010000057.1 GCA_016839425.1 Promethearchaeota archaeon | reverse complement strand
TTTATTAAGGTAGTATAAAAAATTCCATATTTAAAGTTGTAATTACATGTCCACGGATAGGAAAAAGCTTCGGGCATTACTTCAATGGTATAGACAGGAAGTAGGAGACGATTTTGTGGCTGTACTCGTCATAAACAGAGACGGAATAGGTTTTGATGTTCTAACCAAGAGCCCTCAAAAATCAATCCAAGAGACATTATTAGGCAATGTAAGCATGCTCATAGATCTTATTCTCAAGAAAATTACGAGAGAATTTACATTAGGTTCTTTTGGGGTAGGAACATTTGATACAGAACAATATAGATACATTTTTTGCGAAGCAGGACAGGACTATGTCCTTGTAACTGTATTGAATGCGTTAGCGGAAGTAGATCCATATTTTCCTTACGCCTATTTAGCAGCAGAAAAGGTCGCACGGATCTTCGATGGAAGACCAGTGAGTCCTGTAATACCCAAGCTTTATGTTGGAGAAAAAGCTAACGCAATAAAAAGAAAAATAAATACGCTCCAACAAGTAAAGATTCATTCCGAAATATATGCCTATAAGCTTATTTTGGGAGGAGATGGAGGCGTAGGTAAGACGAGCATGGTATATCGCTTTGTTGATAATGTGTTTAAATCGGACTATAAAGCTACTATCGGTACGGCAATAACGAAAAAAGAATGCCAATTCGAGGGCTTGAAATCAAAAGTACGCTTTGTCATTTGGGATTTGGCAGGCCAAGTTCAGTTCCGAAGAGTTCGACAAGCCTACTTGGCAGATTCTGAAGCGGGCATTCTGGTTTTCGACTTGACACGACATAAGACTTTTGAAAATGTAAGGTCGTGGTATAAGGAACTCAAGGAAAACTCGCCTCAAGATTTATTTCTAATCCTCGTCGGAAATAAATGTGATTTGGAATTATCAAGGGAAGTCTCGAGAGAAGAAGCCGAACAATTAGCTCAAGAACTTGGATTGACCTACATGGAAACATCAGCAAAAACCGGAGAAAATGTGAATGACGCCTTTCGAATGCTCGCAATCCAGCTAATCAATCGCCATGTTGAAACAGAATCCCTTGAAGAATACGAGGAAGATTCGTGGTTTAATATAAATGCTGAAACAATTAAAATCATTCCCAGCGTTATAGATGATAGAATATCTTCTGAAGAACCAATTCAAAAGATCCTCCCAGTTTCATTAAACCAAGCATGGCCTAAGATCGATCTGAACTTTACGCCATGGCTTGAAAAGAATCTTAAAGTATTAGAACGCGTTCTAGAAATTACATTAAATCCCGTAGATAAACGACAAGGGACAATTTTAGCAAGAGACGACAATTCCAATAGAATTTTAATCGAAACCAGTTATGGAAAGAGCAACGATAATACTCTTGGTCAGATACTCACGTTCGTTGTAAAACACGATATAAAGAAGGTTATTTGGCTGTGTGAAGAACCTCTCGAAGAACACATCAAGACTTTTAATGGCTTAAATGATAAAAGGACTCACGACGCAGAATATTACTTAATAAATATTAACGCATATTTAATTAACGACATTCCAGAAGTTAAGTTTAATGTCTTATGCCAACCAACTTCAAGAGAGCCTGAAATTATTGAAATTCCCGAAAAAGATGATCTCAAAAGCTTCAAGGAAGAAATAAAACTAGAAGAAACTATTGAATTAAAACGAGCAAGGTTTTGGCAATCGTTGATTAACGATCTTTTAGAAAGATTCCCGGAACATTCAAGTTTACATCCTGAGAAAGGATCTTGGGCACTCGTGGAATCTTCGAAAGAAGGACTTTATTTTGGTTATCGCATCAAGGAACGATATTCTTCTGTAGAATTGTTATTCGAACATGCAAATCGTTTGGTTAATAACGATAGGTTTAAGCAGCTAAAAGCGAAAAAAGACCAAATTTTTCTAGATTCGGGCGATTTCGAATGGGACTACGACGAGATTCGAGGTTATCAGACAGTTCGGTACTCAATAGATGGTGGGTTAAACGACGAGGATAGGTGGGTAGAAATTCGTGCAGAGATGATAAACGCAATGATTATCCTCGTGAATAGCGTAAATCCTTACTTGGATGGCCTTAGTCTCTAGTTAAATTAAATTGATTATATTTTTTGGAAATTACTTAAAACTTTATTTAATGATTTAATTTTGTTTCTAATAAATTTCCTAAAGATTAGATTTATGAATACTACAAAAAAAACGATTTTAGGTGTGATAATTGGATTTTTATGCCTTATAATAAGTATTGGTGCTATCATCAGCTTAAATATTGCATTTTACTGGGCATCAAATTCCCCCTATATTACTGATGATGAGTTGATAATACATTATATAGTAAATATGTTAATGTTCATATCTCTATTAAGTGTTTTATTTTTAAATCCCTATTTCTTCGTTGAGGAGTTTAAATATCAAATGCTTGGCGTGGGAGCTCTTCTATTTTTTATTAGTTTTATTAGTACTATTCCATGTTTCTCAGAATATTATCCCTATATTCAAGGTAACGAATTGCGAAATCAATTTTATATATATTTAGCGATAGGGAGGAGCCTTCCATTCTTTTGTTTCGTAATTGAATTTTTTAGCGCTCTAATTTTTGGTGGTCAGTCCAGATCCATTCATTTAGAATCAAATAAAATTGATTGATATAAAAGAGGCAAATTCTATGGTATGATTAAAAAAAGTTTTATGTCTTCTTTTTTTTAGACTTCCATTTTTTTTCGCATTCTTTCGAACAAAACACGTGTACTGTCGTGTATTCGTGATCGTCAAAATCTTGAATGGCGTCTATGCCCGAAACATCCTTCTTGCAAACTTCGCATTTCATGATTAAATTCCTTTATTTTTTAAATAAAATATACAAGCACGTGTTTAAAAATTCTCTTATTATGAAAGAAT
>JAEOUI010000496.1 GCA_016839425.1 Promethearchaeota archaeon | reverse complement strand
CTGCAGCTTCATAAGCTAAAGCTGCACCTACCTTAGGATCTGTATATACGCAGGGTTTGATCATATTGTTCAAGAGAGGTCGCTCCATCACACCCAATAGTTTTCTAATGCCCACATCACCAAATTTTGGTCCTTTAAATTCGCTCAAAAAAGCTTTTGGAAACCGTATATCAACCAACTTGAGGGGGCCGCCCATTGAAATATTTCCATAAATTGTCGTGAATAACATTGGGAATTGTGGTTTAAAGTTCAATGGAAATGCTATTTGAATCACATATTGCCTTTGTTTTGGATTTCCAAAGAAATCTTCAGAACCATCATATTCAAAATCGGGAATCTGCCATAAACCGATTACTTTTGCCACATGTCTTCTACGCGTTTCGGGAGTTTCGGCGGGTACGGGAACGAAAGTACCCGTTGACTGTTCAACACAAACAGCCTGCATCATATAAAATGCGTCCATTTTTCTAGGAAGAATAGCTGTATAAGTTCCAATGATATGAGTTTCGTAATCTATATCTTCTGGTAATGCATTAGGACGAGATAAGTGCTGCAAATCAAAATCATCAAATTCAGGGGGTAATTCACACATTTTTATAACCTCTTAAAATTATGAAATAGTTCTAGCATGTATAATAATGCAATTTTGTATTTAAAACTATTCCAAGATTAGAATTAATTAATTTCCAAAAGTGAAGATTTAATAATTAATCGATCTTTTTCTATTATAGAAAGAAGTAATATTAAGCAAAAAGGGACATATATGTTTGATAGTGATAAAGAATTTTACGATTACGCGGCATATTATGGTATATCTGATTTTGCGGATTTATCGATCGCTGAAGTAATTATATTAGAATTCTTAGCAAGATATCCCAATTCGGTTATCAGGCACGAATTATATACACAAGTACGCCAATATTTAGAATATCAAGAAGATTTTACTCCATTAATGAAATTAAAAAAAGAATCTGAAGAAAAAAACAAGTTTTATGATTATATACAACAACCTAAAACTTACGGTACTTCAAGCTTTTACAATAGCTTGAAAAATTTGGAAATGCGAGGATTATTAAAATTCAGTCGCGAAGAAAATAAGAAAAGACCACATATAGACCCTACAATGTTTACAAATTACATTCCAAAATTATTGATGAAATTTCTAATAAATAATCTCGTTTTAAACGAAGAAGATAATCGATTGAAGCCCCAAGCGAATATTTTTATCGACATGTTGTTGGATTTTAGTAAAAACAGAAATTCAACGCATACAAGACGAGTTCTGTCTATTTGGTTTTCAGAATTTATCGTTTTTTCAATTATCGAACAAATAGCCGAACATGTTGACATGTTATATATTCTTCCTAAAAACGAGACTAAAGTTGACATTAGTTTACTATCAAAAGACAAAATTAAATTATCTAAATTAGACAATCGAAAAATATATGCACCAGAGAATGAATTTGATGCTGTCATAGTACCCGTATACAAGAAAAATCCAAAATTCTTTGGATTAACTAGAATGGACATAATTAATGAGATCAAGAGAATTACAAAACCAAGAGGATTGATCTGTCTTATTTCAATGGCAGACCTCCCCCTTACAAAAAATCAGTATGCAAACGAATTAATCAAACTCTATAAAGTTTTAATAAATAATAGATTATTCACGCGGGAAGAAATGGAGAACGATCTCGTCAAAGGAGATTTTTTGGAAGTAAATGTAAAAGAGAAAGACGGATTACTTATTGGTACTGCCTTTAACAATAAAAAGGATTGAAAATATTAGGGTAGATTAAAAAAAAAAAATTGTTATAAACATAATCATCTAATAATAATTATGGCTATAAAATACATCCTTGCAATCGATCATGGTACGAGCGGAGCAAAGACTGCCATCGTATCTACTCGAGGTGAAGTCGTTGATTGGATATTTCAAGAAGTTCCATTACTTTTATCCGAAGGGGGTCGCGCTGAACAAGATCCCGCAGAATGGTGGAATGCAATAAAAATCACGACCAAAAAACTTATTGAAAAAAAAATAGTTCCTGTAGAAGATATTGTTGGCATATGCAACACTAGTCAATGGAGTGGCATGATCCCCTTGGACGAACAGGGAAATTGTCTGATGAATTGTTTGATTTGGATGGACACGCGAGCGGCAAAAATTACGCAAAAAAAGTTTAGAGGGACCATTAATATTTCTGGATATGGTTTAAGGAACGTCTTAGCGTGGCTCAAGCGAACGGGTGGAGCACCATCATTATCTGGTAAGGACCCTATTTCAAAAATTCTTTGGTTGAAAGAAACACATCCCGAAATTTATAATTCAACAAGCGTTTTTCTTGAACCACAAGATTATGTAAATTTTAAATTTACTGGAAAAATAGCAGCTTCCTACGCATCAATCCATTTACATTGGATAAGTGAAGTTCGAAAAAAAAAGATAACATACTCTAAAAAATTAATAAAGAGATTGAAGCTTGATCCTAACAAGCTCCCAGAACTCATGAAATCCACGGATGTATTGGGAACGATTACTGAAGAAGTGGCACGAGAATTAGGTTTAGATCCAAGAACAGAAGTCGTCATGGGCGCTCCTGACACACATGCGGCTGCGATAGGTTCTGGAGCAATAAATGATTATAAAGGGCATATTTGCATTGGTACTTCAAATTGGATATTCTGTCACATTCCAAACAAGCACACGGACATTTTTAATAACTTAGGGACAATCCCATCTGGAATTGATGGAAAATTTTTATATGGAAACAATCAAGAAATAGCAGGTGCTGCCTTAAATTTCTTGCGTGATAATATTTTATATCACATGGATCTTTTATTATTAGAACAATACAAAGAACAGTTGGATGAGGCTTTTATTAATTTAATTTCGGAGATCTCTCAGATAGAATCGGTTTCCAAAGAAGAAGCAGATTTTATTAAAAACCGAATTATGAATTACGAAGAAGAATTAATGGAAAGCAATGATATTTGTAATATCAATGAAGCATTTGAAAGAATAGGATCAGATCTAGCTCAAGAAACAAAAATTTCAGGTAAAGCGTTAGATTACTTGAAGGACAAATATCTAAAATACAAAGACGAAGTTTTACGAGAAGAACCTCTCAAAAATGTATTAAAAATATTTGATAAACTTGCCGAAAATACTCCACCAGGATCAAGAAAATTGATTTTTACACCTTGGATGTACGGAGAACGAGCGCCTATTGCAGATGAATATATTAGAGGGGGTTTCTACAATATATCATTAGATACAACTCGGGGAGATCTCGTGAGAGCCATATTGGAGGGAGTTGCATATAATACTAGATGGTTGGTAGAATCTGTTGAAAAATACTTACGAAAAATACTCATTAAAAAAAATAGAAAACTTCAATCCTTAGAAAGAGCTTTTGACGAACTTCCAATAATAGGGGGAGGCGCTCAGAGCGATGTATGGTGCCAAATTATTGCAGATGTATTGAATATAAGGATAAAAAGAGTAAAGAACCCCATTCAGGCAAATGCTCGAGGAGCCGCATTTATTGGTGCTGTTGGTTTGGATTATTTAAGTTGGCACGAAATTCCAGAAATTGTTGAATTTTCTGATATTTTCATTCCTAACCCAGAAAATCGAGATATTTATGATTTCCTATTCAAACAATTTAAAGAAATATACAAGATAAATCACAAATTATACAAGACATTGAACACTCAATAATAATTTTTTTTTAAATTTATCGTTTAAATCATAAAATTGAAATCGCTATATGCATTTTTCCTCATAAAAGAGTTAGTGAATCAGTTTAATTTTTTTATTAAAGACTCATAAAATGTGTTTTCAATGCGATTTAAAGGATTTTTGCAGGAGAACCTTAAAGATTGTCTCAATCAAGAAGAATTATCGTTGCTTCCTCGAGGTTTTCAATCAATTGGAAGCATTATGATCTTGAAATTAGACAAGCGTCTTTTAAAGAAAAAGAATCTCATTGGAGAAGTGTGTTTAAAAATATATCCTTACATCAAATCAGTTTATCTCAATTTAGGAGTAATAAAAGGACAATTACGCCAACCCGAAAGGATTGAATTTTTAAAGGGAATAGACAATCCTATCATCATTCATAAAGAACATGGAGTTAAATACAAGTTTGATATCACGAAAATTATGTTTAGCAAGGGGAATTTAAAGGAAAGAAAATTCTTAACAACCTTCGTAAAGTCTGGAGAAATCGTGGTGGATATGTTTGCGGGTATTGGATATTTTTCGCTTCCCATTGCCAAGCATACGAATGTAAATAAGATTTATAGTATAGAGTTGAATCCCGTATCGTTTGAATATCTAAAGGAAAATATAGAATTAAACCATTTAGAGAATAGAATCGTCCCTATTAACGGCGATAGCAAAGTGGAGGTTCGAAAGCTAAGCGATATCGGAATAAAGGTTGATAGAATCGTGATGGGAGTCTTCCCTGCGCCAATTAATTATATAGAGGACGCTCTCACGCTTATAAAAGAAGAAGGCACAACAATTCATTTTGAAGGAGTTGTTGACAAATTTAAATATAGAGAATTATTCAATACTTTCAAGGATATCGCAAGCCGTAATGGATATTTAAGTACATTGTCTTCATATCGGTTTGTTAAGAGTTATGGACCAAATCTAGTTCATGTTGTCTTAGATATTTTGGTTGTTAAAGATAAGGAATGGAACGGAAGTGCGAATAATTAAATAAATTATTATTTCATCATTCTCAAATAACAGTTTATCATAATACAAAAATAGAAGGCTTCAGGATATGGAATTACACTTAGCACCGATGAAAAGCATTACCTGTTGGGCTTTTCGTGCCCTATTTCCAGATGCTACGGATTCTTATACCGAAATGATAAATTTAAAAGAAATTATTAGATTAAAAAGAAGAACTTTAGTTAATATTGACACATTTCCAATAAATAATCAACGACAATGGCTTCAAGTAATTACAAATAATATTAATGATATGGCTCGTTTACCAGAGTTTTTAAAATCATTTTGCCGTGAAAATCCCGAAAGAGCAAACATTCATGGCGTGTGCATTAATGCTTGTTGTCCAGATCCTAGAATAATTGCTGGAGGTGAGGGTGCTGCGCTTATTAAAAGAACTAAAAGGTTGAAAGATCTAGTTGAAGCTTTTTTAGGAGAAAACGATTCTCATCAATTTCGTATTAGTTGTAAAATGCTTTTGGGCATTAATTCAAAAGAAATGCATTATAAAAAATATCTGGATTTCTTAATAGCTATATCTTCAATTAACGATCTTCGTTTAGCACCGACTATCATTCATTTTAAACACGCAAAACAGACATCCACTTCGGAGCCGCACTGGGAATTTTTATCGACAGCTTTAGAAGCAGATATGCCACTTATCATAAATGGAAACATACAAGAAAATAAAGACATTCAAAAGATCAAGCAAGGATTATCACCTGAAATACGAGAAAAATGGAAAAGATTAATACTAGGATTTATGATTGGAAGAGAAGCGCTTAGAAATCCCGAATGTTTTCAATCTTTTAAATCACAATCTCAAAATCAACTAATATCAAAAAAAAAACTGCTAGAATATAATCTCAATCGTCACCCACCTCACATGAGATTTATCAAAAATATAAATAAATATTTTCCAAATTCAATAATACGAGAATAAAATGATTTATTGATTTGCAATTGAAATCAAACTGAAAAAACTTAATTTATACTTCTATTATAATAAAGTAATTATCATGCGATCTATTATCATTGAAGGAAAAATAGCTGTTAACGCAGTATTAAGCTCAAAATATCGAAAGGTTCAGACTATCTTTTACAATGAAACCAAGCTCCAAAGAAATAGAAATTTAAAAAAGATTAAAAATATTAAGCAAATACTTGAGAGGGCAAAAAAAAAAGAAATTAAAATCGAATCAGTAGATAAAACATGGTTTGAAAAACACACAATCGGAAAAACACACGGCGGAATTGCAGCTCTAGTAAAAGAAAGGGTATATCTAGAATTAAATGAACTTTTAAAACCAAAACCTTGCGTTTTTTTTTTTTTAGATGGTATTGAAGATCCTTATAACCTTGGATACACTATCAGGTCTTTATATGCTGCAGGAATAGACGGAATTGTAATGAGAAAAAGAAATTGGTTTAATGCGGATAATATTATAATTAAATCGTCTGCTGGAACCTCTGAATTGATTCCAATAGCTTTAGTAGAAGACCCTGATTTCTTAATCAATTTCTTTAAATCACACAAATATACCGTCGCTTGTACCAATAAATCCAATGGGCAACCGCTATTTCAAAGTTATTTAAAACCTCCTTTACTTATAATAATTGGGGGTGAAAAAAGGGGAATTAAGAGTAATGTCTTAGAACAAGCAGATATAAATCTTTTGATTCCATACGAAGGAGATTTTAAAGGATCCCTTCCACTTCACTCGGCAGCCACTATTATTGGGTTTGAAATTCTAAGACAGCG
>JAEOUI010000495.1 GCA_016839425.1 Promethearchaeota archaeon | reverse complement strand
TTCTTCGTTATAAGAATTCATTAAAATCGCATAATTTTTTTATTTATTTTTATTGGAATTTTAAAACTAAATTCACTTCCTTTTCCTATTTCACTTTCGACAGTTATATTTCCACCTAATAATTCGATTAATTTTTTAGTTAAATACAATCCTAAGCCAGATCCCTTATTATCGTCGCTATTAGAAGGATGGATTTGCTGGAAAGGCTTAAATAGCTTTTCAAGGTTTTCCTCGGCAATTCCAATCCCGTCGTCAAGGATGCTAATCTTTACTTTCTTTTTATCTATTATTTTTGTTTTTATTGTGATCTTACCATTTTTTGGAGTAAATTTTATTGCATTACCAAGTAAATTGAAGAGAATTTGTTTTAAACGGTTCTTATCAGAATAAATCTTATAATTAATGTCTAGTTGTTTATGTATTTGAATTTCTTTTTTTAATGATTGTGAAGATAAGGTCTCAATCACTTGTCCAATAATGTCATTGATCAAAAAATCTTCGAAAAACATGTCAAGTTTATTTGCTTCAATCTTTGAAATATCGAGAATGGTATTTATTAGATTGAGTAAATATTGAGAGCTTTCGTATACCATTTTTAAATAATCATTAACCTCGTCCGATATACTCCCGACATGACCTGATAGAATGAGTTCAAGAAATCCAAGGATTGAATTCAATGGTGTTCTTAATTCATGATTTACCGTTGCGAGAAATAATGTCTTTGCTTTATCAGATTCTTTTAATCTCTCGGTTATTAGTTCTAATTCTTGAGTCCTTTGCTTGACGATCTCATCAATATGATTTTTTAACAATTCTGTAGACCTTTGAGCGGATATTAATCCTAAGGGGAAATATCGATTTATAATATCAATAGCATCGTTGAAATTATCAGGATCAACCAAACCAGTTTTAAAATACTTTTCATACTTGAGATCAAATGTTTCAATGCATTTTTCCAACGAAATTCTTAGCATTACTGATGATTTATTAGATAAAAGTAATCCGGTTACATATTTTCCTTGAACGATGTTTAATACCGATTTATCCAAATTTATTTTTTGAATATGACCATGAATTGGAATTTTATTTCTCAACTGTTCAATCAATAAAGCCCATTCGATATAGAGATTGTGATTTACTTCCGAATCAATTTGATTCAATTGCCAACTCAATTCAAATATTGGCTCCAAATTATTTTTGTTAATAATTGTTAAATATTGTGCGCTAAAAGATAATATATATAGTAATTTTGGTTCTTTAATTATAAAGAAACCAGCTATGAACATTGATATAGTTGTAAAAATATAAATAATAGGAATCAAGAGCCATATTCCAAATAAAAAAAGGAAAATTATATGAATATAAAATACAATCGAAGAAAAAAACATCCAAAAGGCTTTTTTTTTGAGCTCTGTTGGTGCTTTTCTCCATGTTTGAAATAACCACCAACATAGTTGACAACAGAG
The DNA here is from genome assembly GCA_016839425.1 of Promethearchaeota archaeon. The sequence continues at coordinate 8,202 of JAEOUI010000495.1, read as the reverse complement.
TAAAAAGGTTATAAATATAATAAAAATTTGTAAGAAACCTTTCATTCCGAGAGTTGGATAACCCCATACTTTATGATTATACATTTCTATGGTTCCTGGAACGAAAGTCAAGACAATAGTAGCCCCAAATAACAAACTTGCAAAAGATAATTTTAAATCGGTTACACTTTCTTTAGATATTAGATCAACATTAAGGATCAAGCTAATAAAACTAGCTGATACACATATCATTGCTAATCTTTTCAACCAAATATTTAAAAACAAATAGGATATTGCTTCAAAAAGGTGGTAAAAAGTAAAAAATAAAAAGGTTAGCAAAAAATATTTATAAAGCGTTATTTGCTTTTGTTTATATGTAATCTTTAATAAGTATAAGGAAAAGGAAAAAAAAAAAAGAAATCCTATAAATGCTAATATTACTTCAATATTCCAATTCAAAATCATTAGGTCTTTCATATCTTTAAAGATAGAAGTTTTATATAAATCATTTCAAAAAATTAGAAATATGTGATATTATCAAGAATGAAGTTTATAAATGAGATATTTGATATTTTAAAGTAATACTTATATTTTTTCTCATACTTTAAGCTTAAACCCAAACCTATTGTTAGAATTTTTTTGCTATTAGAAGATGAGAAAGGCAATCTGGAAACTTCCTCGTAAAAAAACCTTGACGATATTGATTGGTCTTCCTGGAGCGGGAAAGAGTACTTTAATCAAGCAAATGATGGACAAGGATTCTCGTGGAAGGGTAATCGTTTCTTCCGACGAAATACGCTTTGAACTTTTGAATTACGATAAATCAGGTCTCGATTTTGATAATTTAATTGAAGCAAAAGTATGGATTCTTCTCGAGAAAGCAATAAGTAAAGCGTTTGAAAGTCCCTTAACAAATGAAATTCTTCTTGATGCCACGAACGTGAGGCGCAGTTACAGGAAAAAGTATATAACAATGGCGAGAGAAAATGGTTTTAAAACAAGGGCTATCGTGATTTACAAACCTTTAAACGAAATTAAAAATCAGAATAATAATCGTTCGAGAAAAGTTCCCGAAAATGTAATAGATCGATTTTATTTTAAATTCCAAGCACCTCATAAGGAAGAATTCGATAGAATCGTAAAAATTGGTTCTCGAAAAAAGTTTATTGCGTCTCAAAAAATGATAGCAAAAAAAAGCCTTGTTCTCAAGATTGACGGATATGATGTGATGAAGAAACTTAACATCCCTCAAGGAAAGGCAGTTGGTGATATTCTCAATCAGATCAAGGATCAAGTAATTGAAGGTAAGATTAAAAATAAGAGAAAAATTTTATTAAACCAATTAGTTAATTATGAACCACATCATTAAGGTGATTTAAAATAGCATCGCACGGAGAAAGAATGAAGAATTACGAAAAAGCATCCTCATATCGTTTACCTTATAACCTACCAATAATTATGCGTGTCGATGGAAGGGCTTTTCACACCTTTACAAAAGATTTGAAAAAACCATTTGATAATAGAATTATAGAAATGATGAATGCGATATCCGTAGTTCTTTGCGAAGACATAACTGGAACAAGATTAGCTTACATTCAATCCGATGAGGTTAGCCTCCTTATCTACAACGAACCCATGCAAGAACCATAGTTCGATAACAAGATATCCAAGATGACGAGTGTGTCAGCAGGGATTGCTTCTGCCGTTGCGATGAAATGGAAACAAGAAAATGATTTTCTTCCAAATGAAATCGTTTCATTCGATAGTCGCGCTTTTATAATTCCCGAACACGAGATCTTGAATTATTTTATTTGGAGACAAAAAGATTGGGAAAGAAACTCTCTTAACATGCTTGCTAGGTCATACTATCTAAACAATCAGTTAACAGGTAAAAAAAAATCAGAATTACACGATCTCATCTATCAAGCGGGAGATAATTGGGCTAATATGGCTCCTTCCCTGAGGAGAGGGCGCTGCGTTATTAAGAAAGAAGCAATTAAAAACGTTGAAAATCCTTATTTCTCAGGTGAAGTCTCAAGATTCAAATGGTGTATTGACAACGAGATCCCAATCTTTACCATAAATAAGGAATATATATTGAATCGCATTCCCTTTGTTAAAATAGATCTTGAGGATCAACGAAATTCTCTCTAAAATTTTAAATTAATAAATAAAATGGATAGTCATTTATTGACATTCGATTTTGATAATATTTATTAAAATTTCACTTTTCTACCAATTGGTTGTTTTGAATATTAAAGATAAATTCTATTTAATGAAATAAAGAGATTTATTCAATTAGGTCGTTTTTTCACTCCTCGTGTATTTAAAATAAATAAATATAGAAATGGAAAAATTTTTAATCAATAAAAAGAATATGTCTTAGAGAAATACCTAAATGGCGAGATTAAAATTTCGCCCATCACTTAAGATAATTCCATGAAAAAGGGTTGTGGAAATAGCATGAGACCGTGTAAGAAATGCAAGATTTTCCTCGCAATGCCAGGAAAAGATTATTGTTCGAGCTGTTATTCACCAAAATTAGATATTACTCCTTGCCCAACTGGAATTGATATTCCACAAAAATCTCAGAACATTACGACGAGTAACCATCTCGTAGAACAATATCAATCGGAAGGTGGAAATTCCATCCAACAACAATCTATTGAGACTGTTAATGTAAGTCCAAGAGAAGGTCCCCCTCCTGAGAAAGAAATAAACGAAAAAGTAAATAAGCTGACAATACTCCTTGAAAATCAAGTTAAATATCACGAAGAGTTAAACCGAAACTTTAAATCTTTAAAAACCGACCAAGATTACTTCAGCAATCTTATTAAAGAGCACGATTCCCGAGGTGACTACGAGAACTCGGTTATGTTTCAACAGCATTATCAAGAATTACAAGAAAAAATAGATTCTATTAAATTAGAAATGCTAAATTCCCTTGAAGAAATAACTGGTAATGCGTTAAAATTGTTTGAAAATCAAGAAATTGAAGAAAAATTCTTGAATAAATGTGTTCAATTACATGATGGAAAAGTCAAGAATTACTTGCATAATTATCAGCAAGGAGAAATTGATCGAAAGGATCTACTATCTCAGATATTAAAAAAAATTGGGATAGAATCTCTAAACTTGTTATTCCATTCAGAAAAAGCTTAATATCAAGATCGATTTCATGCTGTGTTTGGATTTTTATTTCGTGCAATGATTTTTCGAATCCAAGTTGGAAGTAAAAATCCTAAATAAAAGAAAAATATCACGATCAACAGCATTATTTTTGAAGCAACATTAAGAGCAATGAACTCCAATGGGCTAACGATATCAATAACGAGCTGTACGAAAAATAATACAAATGCTATTAGTAAAAACCTTCCCTTCCATCGTACTCCAATATTATTTTCTCTATTCATTGCTTTTATTGAAAAATGGATTCCCGAAACACATCCACTTACAATAAATATAAATGCTGTTATCATTATGAATCCGTGTGGTGTTATCGTTAGTTCGACTATCGAAGCTATATAGGCCTCCACAGGAGCGTTTGGTGCCAAAAATAAGAAATAAGACATATATATCTCGTATATTATAATATAAAAAACCAAAATACCGATAACGGTGTTCTTTTTTGTAATGCTTGATCCTAGAACATAGATGTAAAGCCAACATAATATTCCGATTGGATAAAACATTTCCGTCATGACGATACTTAATTCGTAAGGGAGTAATTCGCTTGTAAAAATCCAATAAAAATACCCGATAAAATGATTATACCAGACCATGAATGTAAAAAACATGAGACAGAAGGCAAAATAAAGCATCCGTTCTCTGGACTTAATTGCTTTTAAGAGAATGATCAACGCAATTACAATAGAGAAGATCATGCAAATAGATGTTATTATTGCAAAAATATGACTTTCAAAAGAAAGATTTACTAACAACAAGCTTGAAAACACGAGAATCTATTTGATTGGAATATTGGATTAATATTTCATACAGTATTTAAATATTATTAATTAAGGAGCAAGATTAAATGAAAACAATATTAGGTTAAAATATAAAATAAAAAAATTAAAAATAATGAATCTAGACTTGATTTAATTAATAAGCGTTAAATTAACGAGATACTTATATTTCTTGAGTTTTATGAAAAAAATCTCACCTATTTATGCCTTAATCATCGCTTGTATCGTTCTTGCGTTAGAAGTGACTCGTCAAATTCTTTATGTAGTATTGGATTTGGATGTTTGGGCTTTATTTCTAACTTCTTCGCTTTTGATTTTACTCATGGCTATATTAATTCGCTTTTGCATTATAAAACCTAAAGTTATTTCAGCATTTCTTAAAGAGACCGATATAATTATTGAGAATCGTGAGCCCAAACAATTAAAACCAATCCGATTTTTGAATCTAATGCCCTTGGCAATGTTATTTTGTTCTATTGCAGATTATGTAATACATCAAGATTTCATCATTGGCATGCTATTATTTTTAGTAGCTCAGCTATTTTATATCGTCGCATATACAGGTATCGTGCATTTAAACCCTAAAATACTTTTATCTATGTTAACTAAAAGATTAACCTTATTTTCTACTTTTTTTTGGATTATTCTCACTATTATGCTATATTTTACTTTATTGTTTTCCCCTTCAAATATTATTACGATTCTAATCGTACCTTATATGATTGTATTAATGCTAAACGCTCTCGTGGCTTCTTGGGGGCTTGGATATAAGAAAAGAAATCTTTTTTTTCGCTTGTTATTGTTTGCAGGGGCAATTTTGTTTTTCATTTCAGATGCAATTCTTGCCATCAATAAATTTTCAAAATCTATTTTATATTCTGCCCTTTGGATTGGAGCGACATACTTGCTTGCGGTTTTTCTACTTCAATTTGCTGTATTATCATTAAAATCAAATATAACATAATTCTTAATTAGAATTAAAATAATAATTACAATATTACTACTCTTTTAAATACTATAGTTTAAGCTTGAGAAATCTATCTTAGATTCGAGATTCTTTAAAATTAGTTACATTCCTTAGTTGAAATGAATTTTGAAAGAAATATTACTTCAAAAAATTACCTCATCTATTTATATAAGATTTTTGATGTTAATTATTTAAAGAAATTAATAAAAAGGTTTGACGAGATGAAAAAAGAAAGTAAAAAATTTTTTTCAATATTAATATTAATATTCATTTCATTTGGAACTTTATCAATAGACCTTCTTCAAATAAATCACAACTCCAATTTATATCAACCAAACTTTTCTTTAAAATATAGCAGTTCCCTTGATTATTTAGCATTAATAATAGACCAAGATCTTGTGAATAGTCACACGGTTGGTGATCAGCATTCTCCTTCGATTTGTGCACTCTCTAATGAAACGATTGTTGGAGTATGGACTGACAATAACTCAAAAGTTGAGGCTAATATTTATGGATCCGTTTATGATATAACATCCGGGAGTAATATACCTTCAGATTTTAGAATAAATCAAAATCCTATAGGATTCAATGCATATCCATCGATCTGTGCTCTTTCGAATGATTTATTTGCTGTTGCTTGGTGTAGTGAATTCGGAGAGCATGTGATAGTATTCAATGCAACCTCGGGAACTAATAATACGGCTGAATATCTTATAAAGGAACATTTATATTGGGATTCTACATCTCCCTCGATCTGTGCGATTTCCGACGATTCATTTGCAGTTACATGGATTTCAAGAGATCTGTTGGGTTCTGATAATACAATTGTTTATATAATGCTTTTTGACGCAAACACGGGAAATAATATTACTAGTGAATTAAAAGTAAATGAAAATATTGATGGGAAAAAATATAATCCTTTAATTACATCTTTAGATAACGATCATTTTGTCGTTGTTTGGGAAAATGGAGCTGCAAATGGATTCCAAGCTAAGGTTTTTAATTCGTCTACCGGCGAAAATACAAGCTCAGAACTTTTATTAAATATTTTCCATAATAATGAAATTCAAACTCCATCAATCTCTGCGTTTTCCAATGAAACATTTTTATTAGCATGGAGTAGTTATTCAGAAGACGATTCTCTCTGGAATATACATGCAAGCGTTATAAACGCAACTAATGGAAAAAATACGACGAAAGAATTCAGCATAATTAAAGATATGTGGTATTCTCGTTTGAATCCCTCAATATGTGCTCTTTCCAATGAAATTGGTGTCATTACATGGAATACTGCTCATAAATATTACTCTGAGATCTATACGAGTGTCATTAATATTACCAAAGGAGAATTCATTGTTGAAGAATTTCAAGTAAGTCATAATTATACGAGACATAGAGATCCTTCAATCTGTAGCCTCTCTAGTAATTCATTTGCTATTGCTTGGTCTGTTTATTATCAAGATGGTGATGACTTTGGTATATGTGGTTCGCTTTTTGGCCCTTATGACGATATACCAAGCGTTGAGATTGTCGTTCCAAGTACGATTTATTACAAAGATTGTTGGATGCTCCCTATTGAAGCCATAATTTACGATAGATCTGTTCCGGGTATTGTATCGGCAAAAGCCATGATAGAATCTTATAGCAATTATGAACCGATCAACCTGACGATGCATGAATCCCTCACATATGGATGCTGGTGGTGTTATTGGGGGAATATATCTTCATACATGAATACTAGTTATCATAAAATAACAATCTGGGCCATTGATAATGTGGGAAATATAAAACAATCAGAATCCGCTTATATTTATATTATTGAGAAACCTGATCAATCTTTTCCTTTGATATTTTTAACTATCATATTGATATCTGTTATGATATTAGTAATAATGATTTTAGCAACCTATATTCATAAATCTAAGAAAAAAAAGAAAAAAAAAAATATACTTTCATCTGATAAACAATCAATTAAACAAGATATCGTTAAAATCTCCTCAAAAAGACCAAAATGTTTCAATTGTGATACTTTAATATCAAAAGAATCGGCAGAATTCTGTAAATATTGTGGGATTAGAGTAAAATGTCTCCAATGTGGTACTTTATATTTATCGGAAGAAGAATTTTGTAATTATTGTGGCTCTAGTACTAAACAACTAGAAGAGGGATTTCAATCAGAATCAATTGATTTAGCAAAAAAAGATGAAAAAAAACGAAAAACCTCTTTAGGCTTAAAAAAAAAAATATCTGAAAAAAAAATAATTAAGGATTTACCGAATCAAGATAAACCATATGAAAGATTAAGTAAAACGAAAAATATCCATTCTAAAACAGAAATGCACTTATCTGAAATAGATGGAACGAAGGATCAAGAATTGGGAAAGAAGACAATAGATAATAAAAAAGAAAACCGCGTTGATCCATTCAATAACGATAAACTCTTAGAAATAATGAAAGACGAAAATGCCTTGGAAAACCTGAATAACTTGAATATTACTCTATTAGAAAAGGCTCTCTGGGAAAAAATAAAGATGCTTGCTCTTGAAGATGATGATTTAAAACAATTGTTAGAAGATATTTTAGCTTTAACATCAAATGAAAGAAAATATATCGTCAATGGGATGTTAAAATTGAAAGAAACAAATGATTCTAACTTTAAATTAGATATGGGGGACTAATTTTCATGAGCATGGAGAGAAGAAAACCAAGCAAAACGAGAACTATTAATACGGAAGAGCAAGTATATAATGTGCTTCTTGAACATTTAAATCAAAATAAGCCCTTCAAAATCATGGAGATGGTTCCTTTAATTAGTTCAAGATTCGCTAAATTACACCTTAACATCAACGAAAATGGAATTAAGCAAGTTTTAACTTCTTTAATAAAAAAAAATATTATCGTGGAAGGATCAGTCTTCACTAAAGGAGATATCTTGGAAAATCAGAAAAGAGAAATAATCTTTAACACGATTAGAGACAATCCCGGTATCATCCCAAGTAAAATTATAAAAAAAACGGGTTTAAATAATTACATTGTTTTTTGGCACCTAAATATCTTGTTGAAATTTAACTTCATTAAAAAAAATATGATTGAAAATCATCAGATCTTTTACGATTCAAATAACACCTTAGAAGAGGCGACATACATGTATTATTTTAGGAACAAGAAATGTAAGCAAATTATTGAATATTTAAAAAAGAACGATATTGGCTCAACTAAAACTCAAATATCTTCTGATTTAAATTTTCACTTTCATACGACATCAAAATACCTTACTGCACTTGAAGAAAT
>JAEOUI010000494.1 GCA_016839425.1 Promethearchaeota archaeon | reverse complement strand
TTTTGACCCGTGCCTAATACGGCGTTTTTCGAATCTTCTGCCAGCTTTCTCACTTCTTCGGCAACGACAGCGAAACCTCTCCCGTGTTCTCCCGCTCGTCCCGCTTCGATGCTCGCGTTCAGAGCCAACAAGTTCGTCTGGTCAGCAATATTTGTAATTATTCTCATGATTCTCTGTATGTCCTCTGACGAGGTCATTATGTTAGTCGAATCGGAAGCAATATCCTGTATAGTTGATGTGATTTCTTCGGCGGCGGCATTGACTTCCGCAGAACTTGCGGCTAACTCCGTAGCCATATTAGCCACATTTACAGAACTTTCCGAAGATTTCTTAAGTACCAATTCCAGAGCCTTGCTTTTTTGCATTACAATCTTGATGGTAAAGTGAATTACCGTCAATATTACAACGCTATTTAAGGGTAAAACAACGATCAATCCAAGAACACTATTATCAAATGTTCCTATTAATGCGGTTGCTTCAATCATAGCAATACATAACGATAGAGCTATGGCCATTGCTAATCTAAAATATAGCTTGTTTTTCAATCTACCATAACGGTAATAAAATAACACAAGGCAAAATCCTATCAAAACTACTGAAAACATGAAATAATTGAGATTGTTATCGTATCTCAAATCTAAAAATGTATTTTGCAATAGTATTTCTATCACCACGAATTTTTGATCTCGTACTATTGAATTTCTTTGTCCTGTACATTTTAGTACAATTAAATAATCGATAAAAGAAATATTATATAAATCTTCGTACGAATTTTTTAAAATTGAAAGGACTCATTCGAAAAAAGAAAAAAATGAAAAAAAAATATAATAATAAAATTCTAAATGCATATTTAACTCTCGCTACGAACGATTTCAAATATTTTTTTGGCAAATTCGGGTTGATAATCCATTATAGCCTTGGCTTTTGTGGTTACGATCCTGAATTTCACTGTAATTTCTGCTCCAAGATCCATAATATGAAATCTTGGTTTAAATCCGAACTTATCTTTGTATTCAAAACATAACTTGTCGGTTTTATCAACGAGAATTCTAAATCGCTTGATTGGATACTTTATGCTGAAGTTATACATGTGAACTATCTTGTTTTCGTCCTGTTTGATGCTTTCGTGCAATATTTTAAGTTCTTTTTCTTCTTCCTCAATGGAATTAAATAAATATCCCCCAAGATGCCCTCTTCCCTTGTATTGCGGGATAATAACCTGTTTTTTAAACCTAATGAAACTTTTCGTATACTTTATCTTTTTTGTGTAATTAAGGATGCTCGAATTCATTATTTCATTATTAGCTATATCGACTTTTACATTATCAAAAGTATCGAGAACAACTTTTGTCAAAGTAATTGATAGTACAATCCCTTTATACCCCTTAACTTTCACTATATCTCCAATATCAAGCGGATCGATAATAAAGAGCAAGATGCCTGCCATAAAATTAGAAAAAATTTCACTTGATACGAATGCTAAAGCAGTGCTTATTGAACCAGTTAATATTGCTTGATATTCTGCAGGCATATCCTTGAAAGCTGGAAATCCTTCAATGATAAGGAATGCTATTATTAGGATTGAAAGGACTCTAATTATGAATTTTGTTAAATTCTTTTGTTTTGGTGGGATTTTTTTTATTGCTTGAAGGAATAGCCCTATTATTTTATTTACTAAAAACAAGCCTATTACAGTTAATAAGATGACTATACCAGCAATCCAGTCATATTCAAAAAGTGCCATTAGGAATTTTTCACCTCGTAATGTAATTCTATGGTTTCATTATTTTTTTTGTACTCTTCCCATCCCTCGTATATTTCGTTAGCATATATTTCAAAGATGAAATCTCTCAAGAAAGCGTCTAAATTATCCATGAGAACTTGTGGAATTTCAGTTGTAATGTACAAGTTTAATTTCAATCGACCCCACGCCATAGTATCCACGGCATAATCGGGACGTGAGCCAAAAATTTTTTCGTACTTGTTAGCTACTCTGAGCATAGCGTCATCGAGCTGTTTCGAATCGACTGAGCCAATCAATTCGATTGGTTTTATGTATTTAGTTCTTTTTTTTTCTATGTTCATTATTTTTTTAAATTTTTTCAAGTATCGTTTATAGGCTTTTTTATCTTTTTTAATATCCTCTAACTGAATATATTCTAAAGAACTCAAGCGCTTATGGGTGAACTTTACCATTGTAGAACCGAAAATGCTACTATTGGGGAGAATAGTCTTCGTTCCGTCAAATTCTTCTATAATAGAATGGTTTAGAGTAATCTCCCTTATAATTCCTTGAATATCGTTTGTTTCAATCAAGTCGCCAATATTAAACTGTTCTACAGTGAGCATATAAGCCCCAGAGGCAATATTATTTATGATAGTCTTAAATGTGAACGAAATCGTGACTACCAAGAACGAAACGAGAGCAATAAAGTAATTAGCATCTATTGCCAAGATCAACCACAATATGAATACCGCAAATATGATATTCAACACGATTGAAATAAATGTCCTATACATTTGCTTCCTAAAAAAATACGCAAAAAAAGCTTTAAGAGGCTTTTTGCCGATAAATATTGCGATATTCACATTGATTAAAGTGATGACTAATGGGTTAAATATATCAACAAAGAAATACAATATGATTAATACCGCTCCAATCAAACAAGCGTATAAGATAAGGTTATAATATATTTTT
>JAEOUI010000056.1 GCA_016839425.1 Promethearchaeota archaeon | reverse complement strand
GTTTAAATCCACACTCATGTGTAAATCTCCCGAGGCTACGATATTTTGGATGGTAATGGCAGACTTTGACACAATTATGCCTGCTTTTTTCATGTTATCGATTACTTTTACAACAACCTCTTCTGCCTCTGAGGCGTTTCTAAGGCCAGTTATCACCATTTTTCCGGTCGAAAATATCAAGATCGTTGCTCGAGGTTGCTCAATTCTCATTACTAATCCGGGAAAATTTTCGGGATTATATTCGACTTCTGCTTGTTTTCGAGCAATTTGGTTTAAATCTATTTTCTCGTCAATTTCCACCGTAACGGTGGCTACTACATTTTCAATCTTGTAGTCAAGTTCTTGATCAAGATCGAGTATTTCGTTATCTAGGGTCATTTATATCCACAAAAGAAATACTAGGCAATCGCTAGTAAAATCACATAATTCGTTTTAAATTTATTTTATTATTAATAAAGCGTCCTTTATAAAGACATTTATGAGAATGCAAATGTGAGTTTCAATTTAAAGTATTAATATGCAAATATTGAGCATATTTCAAGTATAAAAAAGAAGCTAAAATGAGCGATATTAAATAATTAAAAGTTTATATGAATATTATAATTCACTCGACACATGCTCAAGTATGCTCTTGATGAGTTCTAAAAACGCTTTCTCTACATTTTCACCAGATTTAGCTGAAGTCAGCATGTGGTCCATATTATGTTGCTTGGCAAGTCCTGCCGTTTCTGATTCTCCAATTTTCGTGCTACCAGAAAGATCGGTCTTATTACCAACTAATAGGAGCGGCTGTTCCCCCCTTGCTTCTTTAAACGAGTCCAACCATTCGGGAACCTTATCAAATGTTTCTTTTCTAGTCACATCGAATACTATAAGAGCTCCATTCGCTCCTTCTAAGTACAATTGTCGAAGGCTTTTAAACGATTCTTGTCCTCCTAAGTCCCAGATTTGGATGGTCACGATCCCAAATCCCTCGATTTCTGCCTCTTTTTTTAATAGATTAACTCCAAGAGTTGCCTTGTAGTTATCTCTAAATTTATTCTCGATATACCTATAGAGGAGCGATGTCTTGCCAACAGATGCCTCCCCCAGCAAGCAAACCTTTATAATGTATCTACGTTCGTCCATGGATGATCAAATCGTTTTTTTTTTGATATCTATAATATAAGTTTTCTTATTAATAATTTTTGTATTCGATACGATGATTGTCAAATGAATTTAAAATATTATTCGTTTTGAAATACGATCATGAACTCGCAAAAATCTTCTCCAGATTGTAAACTACAATTGATCTCTTGAGCAAAACAATGAACATTATCAATGGATCCGCACCCCGTTAATAATTTTTCCACGAGCCCTGCTAACAATCCAGCTTCGAACGAACAAAAGTTTCCCTTGGATTTAATGTCTTTATCGACTAGATCTTTACTAGAGGAATGTCCTTTGAGCCGTAATTGGACGATTTCTTCGGAACTATCCGTTATGGTAACCTCTCCGATGTGATACTCCGTAATGACCGCCTTCAAGCCTTCTGGAATCTGACTTACATTAGAAACGGGATCCACTTTTAGAAAAGTCCCCAGTTCGTGGCCCAAGTAGTAAAATATGGCTTCTAACTGGTGTCCTAAGGCTAAAAGCGCGCCCACTTTCATATCTCCTATCTCTTTACCTTCTAAAAGGCGGTTTTTCATTATTGCTAATATCTTGGAAAGTAATTGTCTATCCATCATTATACACTTTTAATATTTTATCCTATAATTATAATTCGATACTTGAAATGAATCCACTCAATATAGCGTCTACTATGTCCTCTTCTTGCACATCCACGCTTATCTTTTTGTCGGCAATGACTAATGTAGGAACCGAAGTTATCGTGTACTTTTTTATCATGTTTATGTTTTCTTTTTTTTCAATGTTTATTTTCTCTATCACGAGTTTCTTGCCGAACATGTTAATGTTGATTTTCTTGAGAAGATTTTCGATAGGCACGCACGGAGCGCAATGGTCGCTTGAGAAGAACAAAATTCTTGGATATCCTTCAATATCTTCATACATGTTAAATTATGTGTTATCTTTAAATCTTGCATATAATTCTTTAATAATCGCTTGAAATGCTTCGTATACGCCGTTTCCCGTCTTAGCACTTGTCTTGTAATATCCCAGGAAATTGCGTTCTTTCACGATCTTTTTTATTTTTTTATCGTTTGCGTTTTTATCCTTTACTAAATCAGTCTTATTTCCGAATAGAACAATTGGAAGTTCGCCACAATATTTTTTGATGTCATCGTGCCATTGTGCTATGCTCTCAATACTTTCCTTTCCATGAGAATTATTTTCTTGAGAAAATACAATAATTGCCGCTTTTGAACCCTTGTAAAAGGTCGGTCGCATGAAATTAAACTCCTCTTGACCAGCAATGTCCCAAAAAAACAATTTGATGTTATTATTATCGATTTTTTCGTCGTACTTACTGAATTGTGCTCCTAATGTTTTAATATAATCTTTTTGAAAGCTTCCTTGGGTGTATTTCTTTATTAAGCTCGTTTTACCAACGGCACCGTTGCCGATTACTGTGATTTTAAACACAAATACTCTCGAATCTTCCATATCATTCACTCCTTCAGTTGAATCATTACAATTTTACAAGAATGTAAATAGTGATATTTGCATGTTAATATGCGCTTAAATACCAAATATAATGCATTGTTTTTTATTTAATTTCTTTGTTAATATAATTTTATTGGTAGTGATTTAATTAATAACGTTCAAAAGCTTTAAATGTTTAGAGAAAAATACATTTATAAATGTAAATCCCTTCAATTGAAAAAATTCAGGTTGAAACGCGCTTGGAAATACAAAATCGCTTGAAAATGGTTATTGAATGCCTTTCAGAAAAGAATTTATCTATTGCTATAGCTGAATCCTGTACGGGGGGTTATATATCTTCGCAATTCACAAGCATCCCTGGAGCGTCAGGAACCTTCGAAATGGGATTAATTTGTTATAGCAATAAAGCAAAAATTGAACTGTTAGGCGTGAATGCTAGCGAAATTGAAAAAAATGGTGCTGTTTCAGATGTGGTCGCAGCGCAAATGGCTGAAAAGATTCGAGAAACATCTGATGTTCAGATCGGCATTAGCGCGACGGGAATAGCAGGTCCTAGAGGAGGTACTGATAAAAAACCAGTGGGATTGGTCTACATCGGTATTTCAACTCCAGATAAGCTCATTGTGGAAAAAGAGCTTTTTCAAACTGATAGAACGACTTATAGAAAACTGGTATTAAACCACATTGTTTGCAAATTAGAAGAGATGCTTGAAATATAACGGTGCTAAATGATTCCATTATCATATGACTTTAAATTATTTAAAAACTAATATTAGCTATATATTGTCATCTTAATTTGAACAATGGACTCCAATCAAAACAACCTACTATTCATCGTTCCAAGCTACTTTTTCATTGAAGAATACCAAAAACAGCTTTATTTCAACGACATCCCTATAGGGACTTTGCAATTATCTGCCTTGCTGAAAAAGAAAGTGGGTACCAGAACAGGGATCGTAGATCTAAGGTTTGAAAGTCAAAAACAAGGGAATTTAACATTAAAAAATCCCTTTAACGACGAATCAATGAAGAAAGATATATTGAATGCTTTGGAAAACAATCAGGTTAACGAATACGATAATGTGGGGATTAATTGCTATACAAGTTATCAATATCTTCATTCACTATTTGTAGCTCAGCTTATAAAGGAGACTTATCCAGATAAAATTATAATTGCTGGGGGGTACCACCCAAGTGCCGTTCCACAGGATTTTATCTATAATAATTCTCCGTTTGATTATATTATTCGAGGAGAAGGTGAATTGGCACTTCTAAACTTGTTTGATCATCACGAACTTCTTTCAAGGAAAAG
>JAEOUI010000493.1 GCA_016839425.1 Promethearchaeota archaeon | reverse complement strand
CCCGAGCTATTGCTTTATCAAGTAAATTCTTGATAATATCATTTAAAGCGTCTCCGTCTAGGATACCACTGGATGTGTTACAATCCTTGCTTTTGATAAATTCTCTTACCTTGGATTTTACAAATAACGCCTCGGTACCGCTAGATTTTGAGCTTGAGCCGTTTGATTTTTTTTTAGCCATTTTACATTCCTCTTCCTTTTTTTGATTATGTCAAATATTATCTGTTAAAATTATAAAAATAATATTAATAATAAAATACCATTACCGCCTTTTTAAATCTTTTTAAATTTCAATGCATTTTCATCGTTGATCGTGAGGATTACAACGAAAAACCAATAAAATGTGATCAAAATACATCTTATTTTACAGTCAAAAATCTCTTGATCTATTGAGTTCATATCTCAATACATTTTTTAGTTTTCCTAATCTATAGATTTTCTGTTATTTTTAAAAATTTATTATTTTGTTATGAAAGCATACACATTTTTCACAATAAAAAAATCTAGCTTATTTTATCAGAATGACTTTTAAAAAAACTCCGTAAATGATTCTATAGGTCTTCTTTCTCTTTCAATATTTTCTGATTCCTTTGGAGTTTCAATCTTTCCCAAGGCAACAACGCCCATTAACTCGAATTCCTCGGGATTTAGCTTGAAAATTGCGTTCACTTTCTCTTTATTATTTAAAATCTCACCTAGCCACACGCAACCCAAACCTAATGCGTGAGTGCTTAAGAGAATATTTTGTATGAAGGCACCAATCCCTTGCAAGTCTTTGACCCGATTATATGACTTTCCTATGTCTAAAAATACAACAATATTTACTGCAGCGTTTTCAACGATATTCTTGTATTTTGTACAATCTGCAAGTAATCGCTTTATTGTTGGGTGAATCACCACATTTACTTTCCATGGTTGGTTGTTTAAACCGGAAGGAGCCCATCGAGCGCAATCTAATATCTTGAGAATCGTGCTTTTATCAACTTCCTCATCCAAAAAGTTCCTGACGCTTCTTCTGGATTTTAAAAAATTTAAATAATCCTCTTGACTTTGTTGATTCATTAGTAGGATAATAAGATAAGTTTCTTTAAAAATAATATTTTTCTTAAAAAGCGGCAAAAGAAACATAATATCTCGATATGCAAAAGCCAATGATCTCGATATTTCTCTTTTTTATCAATGAAGTCTCTTTGTTATTACTCAAGATTAATTTATTTTAAAATCAAAAAAAAGTGCAAGAAATATGGGACGATTTTTAAAAAGAGACGAGTTCGTACTAGGATCCCCTCACGAAACGCTAGGATTTTCCAAAGACTTTGATTTGTCACAAGTTCCTGCGTTTCAAAATTTCTTTATTAAGAAATACGACTTCAAATCCTTGGAACAAATCCACGATGTTAAAAGGCAGTTAATGGCAAGGAAGATCCTTATCCTAAACCTTAAAGAATTACTTCAAGACAAGACGGTTCCCGTTGAGGTGCTTAAGAGCACCATTGACGAGTTAAAATTGTTCTTGAATCAAAATGGTGGTTCAATCGGGCGATTAGGTGAATTTTACTTGATATTAACTCCAAATTCCAATGTGAGGATGGGATTTTAATTTCTATATTTTTATTCTTTTTCTCAAAATTAATCAAGAAATGATATTAGATGCCCATTCACGAGCTTTTATCTTGGCTTCCTCTGGATTGTTTCTTAATGGTTCAATGAATTTTATTTGTCCTACAATAGTAGCTCCTGCATCTTCAAGCCTTTTTTTAAACCTTTCAAGTCCCTTTTCCGTAGAGCCCGCTGCGGATGTCCATATTGCTACATTTTTACCATTCAGATCGAGCTCGTGCAAATACGAACGAATCGGAGGTGAATAGTTCCACGCCCATACTGGAGTACCAAAAAAAATTAGATCATATTTTGAAGGATCGTGTTTGAGCGGATTTAATTTTGGGCTCTTCTTCATATAAACTTGGGCACCCCCCCAAAAATACTTCGAAGATTTTTCTGCGTCAAGTTCTTTTTCAGGTTTTAATTCTTCCACATCGCAATTACCAATCTCGCTAATGGCATCGGCAATGATCTTGGTATT
>JAEOUI010000492.1 GCA_016839425.1 Promethearchaeota archaeon | reverse complement strand
TATCGACTTGAGTGGAGCTGAATTATTTAAAAATACTTACGAAAAAATCATGCCTTCTGTAGAGAAAATCGTGAGCATATCCAACAGCTTGGAAGACGATAAAGCAGTCGATATTTTTAACGAACTTCGAAAAAACGCGAGAGAAGCATCTGAACTCGCAAAGAAATTATACACGCTCGACAAGACTATAAAAAGGCTCTTGCTTAAATTCTAAAGTTTGAAGATATAATAAAAATTATATTTAAAAAAAAGATTAAATAAATAATCCTGCAATGCTCAAAGTTGTTTTTAAAAATCTTTTAGGTAGTTCATTTTTTTATCCACTTAGTGTTTTTTATAAATTTAAAAATCTATCGTTACAATTACTTTTCAATAGATTTTTGATTTTTGTTTAAAAACATTGTTTTCTAAAAATAAATTAAGTAGAATTATGAAGGTCTTACATTTAAATCTTATATATGATTGAGAACGGACATATATTGATGCTTTTTCTTTCGAAAGTGATTATTTCGATTTATCTAATCTTTGAATGATCTTTGAGGATTTTTTTAATTCAATATATTAGAATTATCAATATTAACTTAAAAATAATAATTTCATCTAAAATAAGAAAAAGAAAAAATAAAAAGAATAAATAAATTATTGTGGATTTTCTTGCGTACCCTCTCCTTCAACCACGGGAGGTACATAATCTCCGATATCAGAGAAAATTATTTTCGCAATTTCCCATCCTTCTTTTGAAGGATCTTTCATTGCACTCATGATGAGTTCTTCGCCTTGGTCGTTGTCTAATTCAACCTTATGAATTTCTGGCGTGTTGTTTAAGATAAGTTCAAATTTCGCACCACCACTTCCTTTAGGCGTGATTAAAATACCCTGATCAATGGCTTTTTCGTTCATTGCGTCTTTCAATCGCTTTGCTGCGTAATAGCCAGCAACACCTGCACTTCTATCGAACGATTTACAGGAGGGTATTACCATACCCCATTTTATATTATCGTGTACCACTAAAGCAGCGAGAGTTTGTGATTTTTTCCCAATTTTGAATTTGAATTCCATCTCATGCTTGAATTTCTTTCCCTTATCCTCACCGATCTTGATTATACACTTGAGTGCGGCTCCAGCAACGCTTTGTGGATTGACATTTATATTGTATACTTCTTCATTTAGTATATCTTCAATAGTTGCTTTAGTAACTTCTCGTGGTTTCGAAAAGTCAACGATTTCCTCAGCCTCAACTGGTGGTTTAGCAGTAGCAACGATATCAACACCAGCCTCCATTAATTCTTCCACGGACATCTCTTCCATCACGATCATATCAATAAAGCGCTTGCATAATTTAATAGAGTTCCTCTGGTTTCCTTTCGTCTTCTCGAATATCATTTCAATTAGCTTTTCGTTGAGAGGAAACAGTGGATACAAGGGAGGACTAAGGTTGTTATCGTCCCAAAAGACTTCCATTGATTTTGAGAAGAATATTTTCAAATCGTTAAGACTAAATGGTTTTAATTCTTGCTCGGGTTCCATCCTGCTTCTTAAAGGGTCGTCAGAAATTTCTAATATTCTGGGCCATATTTCCTTTAGAATTGCGATAACGATGACTAAACCCTTGACTTCGTTATATAACCTTTTTAAGATTTCCAACAGCTTTCTTTCGGCCACTTCGCCGTGCATCCTAAAGGGCGACTCAAGCTCATCAAAATAGAGGATAAGCACTCGATCGATGTTTTCTGTTATTATCTTAATCATTGCAAGGCAAATATCGTCTTCTTCTATAACAGAGTTAATGCCTAACTCGTTTAATTCCTCAGGCTCTAAATCCTCCCCTAACAGCCATCTTTCTGCGAGCGCTCGCTTGCTTTTATCTAATTGATACGAGACGAGCGCCTTAACGCAATCAGCAAAAACGCCAGGAAACTCTCTAATTCCCGTCTGGATTATCTCTTCTATTTTAGGTTTTTGAAATATTCCCTTTTTCACGCCACCCCATTTTTCAACTAATTTTCCAGATACCATATCTAAGATTTCAGGACCAACTTCTTCAATAATACAGGTGTACACATGAAGTAAAACGCGAATGCTTGCGGGTGGGCTAGGGACATAAATAATTGTCCAATTGACTGGTTCAACCTGGCCAACCTCAATTTCCTCTGTTTGTTCTAATTTTTTACGATTTTCAATTTCTCTATCTTTAAAACTCCAAAACGCGTGAGTTTTTCCAGTTCCCGCAGAGCCGATTATGGGGATGAGCCTTGAAGATTGGTCTCTCCCTGTCTGTTTAACTAAACGGTAGATTTCTTTATCTATAACTCCTCGAGGGCGCGAAACATAAATCCGATCTCTGATATCCCCTCTCGCCACGAAATTGCTAAAGGGCATTATGGGTGCTTCGTGAAGCACGTCGAGATACATTGCCTTTTCGTCGTCTGAAAGTTCCGAATAAATTTTTTTCACCTCAAATTTTTAAAAATTTTGTTTTCATACTTATTTTTTCGTGTTTTTTGTTTTTTTTAAACCACGCTTATTAAATAATTAATCGCTACATGTTATTAAATGTACCTAAATTCACGCGATACATTAAATTTATTGAGAAGGAAGCTCTATTGCCCCTTTTATAAAAAATAATAATCTTTCCATTTCTATCCATTTTTGTTTTAAAATATATTCTATTTCAATTCACAAAAAATAGTGAATAAAATTTTAATACCATCGTGCACATGGTTCATTTGAGAATAACATGTTTTTATGTGTAATTTATATTGCTTGTTTTAAAGATAAAACAGAATTATAAAAATAGGTGGAAAATTTGACTAAAGATGACGAACGAGACGACGAGGACGACGAAGAAGTAGACAATTTCGAGAATCCATTTGACTTTTCGACCATTTTCAATAATGAGATGTTCCAATCGAAAGAGTTCAAGAAAATATTCAAGGAAGTTTACAAGAAGATTTCCGAATTTCTACCTCAATTTCAGAACCTCGATCCTGATGAAATACAAAAATGGTTTACGAAAAATCAATCGAAACTATTTAAAGGAAATCCTTTCGTTGCTGGATTTAACATTAATTTTAAACCCGATGGCACACCCATTATCGATCAATTTGGAAATTTAAAGCCTACTAAAGGGGGAAAAGGTGAAGTCACGCTCGATCCCGCAGGTACAAGAGAACCATTAGTCGACATCAATGAACAAGAAAATCAGCTCATTGTAATTGCAGAGATGCCCGGCGTGGTCAAGGAGGAGATCGAATTAAAAGCAACAAGCCACTCCTTAACGATTTCAACCAAAGAAAGCCAAAACAGTCGCAAATACTATAAAGAAATAGAGCTTCCGTGTGCAATCAATTCAGATTACGCAAAAGCGCGTTATCAGAATGGTCTTCTTGAAGTCAAGCTCAAGAAAATAACCGAAAAACAAACAAACATATCTATTGATTAGATAAGTTATTCTTTTGTACATTCGAAATTACTAAAATAGGTTTTAGAAGAGTTATGTGGAGGTAATGTTCACATTTTTCTTCGATTTCTCATACAAAACATCAAACTCACTCTCAGAAATTTCTTTTTGAAGAGCTTCATTAATTTTCAAAATGTCAATATCCTTTATATCAGCAAAACTTGATGGAATCGTTCCGATGTAAATATCGTCCCTAAAATCGTGACTGATTACTTTTTCTAACTTCATTTTGACACCCCTTGAATTTAATTAATAAATAAGAAATGTGATAGATTAGTAGAAAAGAAATATAAAAAGTACGAATATTACATAGATAATATATAAAAATTATTCGCTAAAAGAAAAAATATTTGATGAAACGCGAATTCCTTTATTCTCTAATTGTTTTAAAAATTTTTTGCTCTCTTGATTAAAAGGATTTCCTTGGACGGATAATGAAATCAAGGATGCTAAGTTTATCAATGATTTTGGAAGAGTTTTTAGTTGGTTATTAGATAAACCTAAATATTGCAGCGATGTTAAATTAGAAATAGATTCTGGGAGAACTTTCAACTGGTTATTGCATAAATCCAATGTTTGGAGTGATTTGATGATATAAATAGATTTGGGGAGGGTTGTTAATTGATTATAAGAGAAAATAAAAGATTGGGACAAATTTAAACTACTAATGGATTCCGGGAGAACCTTCAACTGGTTATTAGATAAATCTAAATATTGAAGCGATTTTAAATTTGAAATTGATTCAGGGAGAACTTTCAACTGGTTATTAGATAAATCTAAATATTGCAGTGATTTTAAATTAGAAAGGGATTCCGGAAAATTTTTTAACGATAAATATCGTAAATATATGGTCTGAAGTGAAATCAAATTTTCAATGGAATCGGGAAGATTTGCCAAAGGGTTATTGATTAAAGCCAATTCTTCAAGTAAGGAGAGATTTCCAATGGATTCCGGCAATACTTTTAATTGATTAGCACTTAAATTTAACTTTTGAAGTGAAGACAAATCTCCTAAGGATTCTGGTAGATTATTCAGTTGATTATAGAATAAATATAATTCTTGGAGCGAAGAGAGTCCTCCTATAGAGTCTGGAAGCGCGTCTATATTGTTATTGCTCAAATTTAATCTTTGGAGCGTTGACAAGTTTCCTATAGAATTTGGGAGAATCGTTAATTTGTTACCATCTAAAAATAATTCTTGGAGCGAAGAGAGTCCTCCTATAGAATCTGGAAGCGCATCTATATTGTTATTGCTCAAATTTAATCTTTGGAGCGTTGATAGGTTTCCTATTGAATCAGGAAGTGTTTGTAACTTGTTTTTATCTAAATTTAAAGCTTGAATTGCTGTTAGATTTCCAATAGATTCTGGGATACTAATTAATTGATTATACTTTAAACTAAGAGTATGGAGTGATGTTAAATTCCCAATAGATTCCGGTAAGTTTGTCAATTGGTTAAAATCCAAATATAAATTTTGAAGTGATTGTAACTCAAATAAATTCTTTATTTCTGATAAATCCACGATGTTTAAATTGACAAATTTTAAAGAATGACCGATTACGGGAATTTTTTTTTCTCGAAATTCCACCCAATCTGTTATAAGTGATTTTAATTCTTCTTCATTTAAATATCTCAGATAACCCCTTTGGAACAAAAATTCAATAACAGGGGGATGTTCGCTTGAAATTCTCTTGGCAATTTCGTCTTTGAAGACTTTTTTAGCTAAAGGATCACCAACATCGCTCAATTTTTTTAGTAAGGGGAACGCGAGATTTCTATGAAGCAAACAGCTATCATAATCGTTTTCATACCAAGCTTGAAGGTTCGAGCAGTGACCCCAAAATTCTTCTTCAGAGTTTATTTCAGCGTTCTTGTATTCAGTGCTTCTGTCTTTTTCTTCTAGTTCGTCGATGGAACGAACCTCGTCAAATTCGTGAATGGATTCAAGGGGGATATTAAAAGATAAATATTTACATTGATCGAATCTTTTGTCGTTAATGTAAATATTAGTTTGACCATCCTCAAGTTTGATTGAAATATAATCATTGACCTTGAATTCCTTTTCTATCACGGATTTTCACATAATAAATACGATTGAGTTAGATAATATGGAATAACAGAAAAATATTTATGATGGAAAATTCTTTTCTTGTTTGAATTTATTTAATCGAACTTGAAATAAGTTTGCCTGTTTCTATTTCAAAAATATAAGTATCCTTGTTAAAATCGTTTGCTTCGATAGTATTGTCTTTAATGACGAATCCTTCCGTGAATATATCCCTTCCACCTGCTTTCCATTTTATTTTCCCATTTTTATCGACGCGTGAGATGTCTAATTCTCCGTGGATGATGTAATCATCCCTGTATCTAAAAATTTCAAAGCATGTGGCGTCGTCCAATTCCTCATCCCAAATCAGTTCTAATTCTGGAAAAGACATACAGGTAATTCTATTGCTTATACACATTAAAAGGCGACTTTCCTCCAGGATAATTGCTTTGTCGTGGACATTTGACGGACCAGCGAATCCAACTAGCATTGCGCTTGAGATTTCAACATCGCCTTTTAAAACTCTTATACCATGCATTGAAGATGGCAAATATTTCTCAGAGTTCCCGTATGAATGTCGATAATTTGAGATCGCATAGCAAGGTCTTCCAAGAAAGGGACTTGCGTTTAAAATATGAATAGTATATCCATCTTGTTCGAATATTAATTCGATCATTTATCTTCGAAAAGTTCCAAGTATTCCGATATTTTTTTTTTTGCTTCTGGATCTTCAACACTTTCGAGTATAATCCTTGATAGCTCTTTTTTTTTTTGAAAATAAATACACATGAATTCTTCTCGAGATCGCCCAGGATATCGAGCGGTTAGTGCAGCATCTCGTCGAGGGCATCCCCCGCTTCTCATACAACAATAAGATATTGATCCAAAGCATACAATATCGGAGTTCCAGTTATTCTCGTCGGAAAAGTTTTGTTTAATTTCTATAAACTTCTTATGATCGATTTTAAGCTCTCTAAGGACCTCGTCTCTTCGGCATTTAAAGCCAAATGTCAATGCATAGCCAGGCTTACAACAAAAAGTCAATGCTCGAAAATCGCCACCCATACAGATTGGAATGGGGGCGTTCTTTTCCCAACCGATTAGATCTCGTACTTTATCAGGATCAATGTCTACCATCGCGATATATCCCTTGAAAAACATTAACTAAGGTTTAATAATAATGGAAATGATGGACGCATTTTAAGTTTCTACATTTTATCGTGTGAATTGATAGTGAATTATCATAATTTGAAAAGAAAAAGATAAAGGATTAAGAAGGGCCCGGGGGGGGAATTTTTCCAAAAGAAAGAACCTTTCTTCAGTTTGAACCCCCCTCTAGGGATTCACATTCGGGAGTTTAGTGGAAAACACTAAAGTCGTCCCCAATACTAACCACTATACGACCCGGGCCATCATAGATAGTGCGTATCTATTTGAACTCTATGAATCTTTCAATAAGAGAAACACATTTCTATGTAAATGTTTAATCCTAAAAAAATTTTTTGCAGAAAAGCTTGAGGAAATACTTAATCAGTTGATAAAAGACAATATTTATTCATAAATGCTAATAAGAAAATTCAATAAGCTATCAATTGAATCGTTTAAATCCCCCGTATTATCGATAATTAAATCGGCGTCTTCAAAATCTTGGTTTATTTTAGCCCTTTCGATTCTTTCCTCTAAATTTTTTCCTGATTCTCTCCCTCTTTTAACAATCCGTTCAATGGTAATTTCCAATGGGACTTTTATAAATACAACCTTTATTCGTTCGTATTGTGCTTTAGCAATTTCGATTATATTCCGACTTACATTAACAACCACTATACATCCTTTTGCAAGCCAATCTTCTATTTCAATAGGCACGCCGTATTGTAG
Organism: Promethearchaeota archaeon; assembly: GCA_016839425.1. Next base: position 8,677 of record JAEOUI010000492.1, on the reverse strand, counting down.
ACCATAAATATTCCAATGTAATGCTAAATTTCCTTCCTTCTTCATCAAAGTGAACGTTTCTGGGTTGACTTGCTTATTTTTTTCATCCGGAGAAATAGGACGCGTGATATATCGTGCTGGTGATCGAATTTCCAACCCATTCGGGAATAATAAGTATTTGTTTATTACTCCAGTAATAATCGAATCCTTGCCGGATCCAGAATTACCAACAACAAGGACTAGAGTACCAAGAAAATTCTTCTTTTTTATCATCGTTGCCAAGTCAAAAAATTCTATCTATTTTTATTTTTTTAAGATATCTTTCAAGAAAAAATATGGGAATTTTTAAATATTGAATAATATCTTAATTTAAATTTCAATCTGATTAATTCTTCTTCGAATTTTAGTAATAATTAATCAATAAGAGATAAATTAATTCGGATTGTATATATTTAATTTTTTCTTGTTTAATTAATAAAATTCAGGTTTGCAAGCTTGAATCATAGATATTTTGGGATTTTATATTGATAGCGCATCATTTTACAAATCTTATAAGGATTTGATAAATAAATATTGCAAAAAATACCCCCATGCATTAAAATATCAATTATAATGTAAAATAATTATATTCCAAGAAATAATTCCTAAAAAAAGAGGAAGAAATGTAATGGTAGATGATAAATGGAAGCCTTTTAATGGGCATAAATATAAGAAGATACACGAAAAAGGTCACTCAAATATTATCTTTTCTACGACACCAATCGAAAAAGGAAAAGAGGATCAAAACCAAATAAAAAGTGACTTTGAAAAACCAGAACCAGTATATAGTAGAGTTTATTTTCCCGAACCATTCGATGCATCTGAACTAAGATATATGGTTGAATATTGGATAGACGGAAAGATGGTCAAGACAGGAGGAGGAAAGGTGGAACCTGGATGGGATACGATACAATTATGGATTACTGAAGAGGAAATAAACGATGTTATTGAATTTAAGTACTTAGATCCTGGAGAGCACGAAATATTAGTGTGGATTAAAGTGCCTACTGAAGTCGAAGAAATGGTTACTACGGAAACTACCTTATCCGGAGAAGTCGTATCAAAAAAATCTAACCTTCAAAAGGTCAAATATGTCTCAAGTGGTAAATTTAAATATATTGTTCCGTAAATAATTTAAAAATATTTTTTATTTGTTTTTTTTTTTTATTTTTATGATATCATATCTTTAAATAATAATCCTTTCTTGCTCTTCTGTTGATGTCACAACCAAATATTTATATATATAGCTTTGACATTATTGTATAAATCTATATTAATTAGATGCGAATTTCAAAAGATGATAATTATATGATAAAAATTAAAAAGGAAAGTATTTTTGCCATCCTTTTAGCTTTCGGAATATCTACAATATTAATTATTGAACCCGTTTCAGCTTGTTCAAATAAAAAAGAAATTTATAATAATTTTAAATGGGTTGAATCAAATGGTCAATTATATTTAGATATTAGGGCTACAGATTATTATTCATTAGGACAACTAGAGGGATCCCAATTAAATTCACAAATCTTAGGATTAAAGGTATCAATTCAAGCACTTTTTGCAAATTACGGAATTCCTTACGAATATTTAATCCAACTCGCATATTTATACGAGAATTATGTCCCAGAAGAATATATAGAAGAAATGACTGGAATTGCTGATGTATTAAAGCCATATAATATAACCTATTCAGATATTTTACTCCAAAATTGCTTTATTGACATTTATTACGGACAATTAGTGCCTCAGATGTCGGGAAATCCATTACCACCTTTAGAAATGGCGTGTACAGCAATAGCTTCAAAAAATAAGGATAATTCAATCACAATTGGTCAAAATTTTGACTTCTCTTCGTTTCTTCATCCTACTTTATCTTTTGTTCGTCACCAAATCAAAGGAAAGCCAGTGATCTTTTCACTTCGAATGGGTGCAATGCTAGGCTTACCAGTTGGGAAAAATAGTAATGGTGTTTATTCTACAATAACGGTGATAAAAACAATTGTTATGGGATCTATTGGGATTCCAAGCACTTCAAGAACGAGGATGGCTTTTGAAAAAAGTAAAAAAGCTTCAGATTTTTACGAAATTTTATGGGGTGAAAATATTCCTACAAGTTTCAATTCCATATTAGCTGATAAAAAGAATAATGCCATTGGCTCTGAAAATATCCCCAATCTTTCGAGTATCAAAGAAATTACAACCGCAGAGTACTTAATAAGAACAAACACATATATTACAGAAGAATTCAAACCATATCTCCTTGATCCATCGTATTCAATAGAAAGACATCAAAAAGCAATCGAATTAGTGGATAAATACTTTAATGACGACAGTCTTACGCTTAAAGAATTAATATTGATTCTTAGATACGAAGATGGAACGAATGCATCAATAACTCGGGCAGGATCAACAAATCCTGAAGACCCACAAACAGGTGCATTTATATCGTTCAAATCTTGGAGAAGCTTTAGTTTTGGTGTATTTGGATTAGGTAATCCCGTTGATAACTCATTGGGGATCGTTCCATTTTAACATTTAAGATGAAAATTATCTTTTTTTTTATTTCTATCTTTTTTCAATTTAATCAGAAACATTAAAAAAATATATCGTTCTAATTAATAATATCAAAATCTGGAAAGCAATATTCGAGAATGATATAGAAATGGCTAAGGAAACGGATATTCAAGACGTGATGGATGTTCCAGAAAGTTATCAGCGATATTTAGACGAGATATATAACATAACATACAAAAAGAAGAAAGGCGGTTGGGTTTCAAACAAGGAAATCGCAGAAGCTCTTCAAGTAAATCCGGCGAGCGTTTCAGGAATGCTTGAAAAACTAAAAAAGCAAGGCTTGATAAGCTGGGAGCAAAGAAAGGCAATCCGCTTGACAAAACAAGGTAAAGAAGTTGCTGAACACTTAGCTCAAGTTCATTCGCTTTTAAACGAATTTTTTGAAAAAGTATTAAAACTTGGAGATTACAAGCTAATTGACAATTTATCTTGTCAAATAGAGCACCACATTACGAAAGAAGTTAAAATTTCTTTAGAAAAATTTCTAAAACGATATTTATCGAAGTAATTTTATTTTTATTTTCAAATTAAATAATTTAATATTTTGTCCTTCCATATCATATCATAGAATTTACTATTCATAGCGTGAACGACATGTCAAGTGAATTTCAGCAAAAAATTGAAACAATTACTAAAAGATTTGAAAATTTTTCTAATTTTATTGAACTTGAAGATTTAAGGTCTTATTTGCTATTTACAGCCAATAGCCAAGTACCATCAAATATTTTGGCTCAAATGGGTTTTGGAAACAACAAAGATGTGGTTATCTTTCCCTATAATCCTGTATCACAAGTACATTATCAAAAAGTGAACCTCATAACATCGGGCTCGTTAATTATTTATGTTAAAAGCAAGCCCCTCTCGGATAAATTTTTAATTGAAAAGCACGAATCAATTTTCAAGAAATTTTTAAACGCAAACGAGTTGACCCTTGCGTTTCGAGGAAGTGAAAAAGTTATCATACCAGAAATGAGCGATTGCAATACTCACGACGAGGAAGCAAAAATACATGTTAAATTAGAGGATTTATTTCACTCAGTAGAAAGTTTTTTTGCCGTTGTGGAACCAAACATTGTTTTTCTTTTAGAAGGAAAATCTAACGAGCCAGATATTCTATTTTCCTTTAACATGATGCCAGAAATGCCTGGAACGAAATCAAAAAACCTATTGAAGATAGATTTATGTCTGGACGAGGAGCATAAAACCAAGGGGAAGAATTATATAAAGCGAGAAGAGGATTATAGTATCGAATACATGGACGATATCAAGGAATATGGCCATGCGGATTTATATAAATCTGCTTTTTCATTGATATTGAAAGTAAAATCCTTTAAATCTCCCGATTAAAACACTTCTTTCTTTTATTTATTTCTTATTTACTTTAAAATGTTAATCCATTGATACATTAAACTATTAATAGTTTTAATTTATAAGTCATCCGACAAAATATGAATATTATAAGTATTAGCGTGACAAAACATGAAGATCATTACGATTAACTTACCAGAAAAATACTTGAACGCCATTCAAATTTTAAATGATTTGGGGATTTACCCCTCCAGAAGCGAGGCAATTCGAATCGCTCTTGAAAGATTTTTAACAAAAGAGTTAAAAATGGATAAGGACCTTGAAGAGGATAACTTCAGGGCATTGATAAATAGAAATAAACCAAACTAATTTTATATTTGAATGGTAATATTACAATCTTTTATTTTTATCTTTTTTATATTCTAAATTCTAAAAACGAAATATTAGAAAAAAGTAATAAATAATAGAACAAATAAAATACTAAATAAAAATTTACAAGAGGTTCCATTAAAGTGAAATTGGTTAAGTATTATAACAACAAAGATGTGAGACTTGACGAAGACCTAAAGCCACAAATATATTCCAAAGAGATATTGGTGAAGGTGAAAAAGTCCGGAATATGTGGATCCGATGTCCTTGAACATTATCGATTGGCTAAAATGAAAAAGCTGGGGGTGCCATATTTGGTTTTAGGGCACGAAATTGCTGGAGATATTGTCGAGGTTGGAAGTGAAGTAAAAGATTTAAAAGTTGGAGACAAGGTTTTCGTATCACATCATGTGCCCTGCTTTGAATGTCACTACTGTCGACAAGGTCACCAAACCGCTTGTGATCTCCTCCATAATACGAATTTCGATCCAGGAGGATTTGCGGAATATGTGAGAGTTCCTCCAATTAACATCGAAAAAAGAGGGGTTTTTGTCTTAGGGAATAATATTTCATACGAAGAAGGGGTTTTTATAGAGCCTTTAGGGTGCGTGGTCAGAGCGCAGAAACTTGCAAATGTGAGTAAGGGTCAGACGGTGTTGATTTTAGGAAGTGGTGTTTCTGGTTTATTGCATCTTCAATTAGCTAAAGTCAGGGGCGCCTCTAAAGTCATTATGACCGATGTGAGCGAATATCGATTGGAAATGGCTAAAAAGTTGGGAGCCGATACAACATTATACGCTAATACCGATTTATCATCTATCATTAAGGATGTGAACGAAAATAGACTTCCAGATGTGGTTATTGTATGCACGGGGGCATTAAGCGCCGCGAAGCAAGCAATAAATTGCGCAGGACCAGGAACTAAGATCGTATTTTTTGCCGTACCAGGCCCAGGTACAAATATCGAATTACCCATAAACGACTATTGGAGAAACGAGGTTACGGTCATGACATCTTATGGTGCGGCTCCCGACGATCTCGACATGGCATATAACTGGTTGTTAGCAAAAAGGATCAATGTCTTGGATCTAATCACCCATCGCCTTCCATTCAGTAGGGCTCAAGAGGCCTTTAATTTAGTATGTGAAGCAGGAAATTCTCTTAAAGTAGTTTTAGAACCAGATCAATCAAGTGAAGTTTAGATCTTTATCCCTTTATTTCTTTCTAAATGTTTTTGAATAAACCAAGACTCCCACACATTATAGATTTCTAATAGAAATCCTCTCATTTTATGCTTTGGAAAAAAGAGGTCCATATCTAGCAATTTTTTGATTAGATCTTCATAAGTTTTAGGTATTTTTTCTAATGAATTAACTGCATTGTCAACTTTTTGTTGGTTTTCATTTATTTTCCTTCGCATATATTCAAATGGCGTCGTATCTGGATGCTTAACAATATAAGAATGGCTGGAAGTTAAAAAGCTCGCTTTTTCTAGATAGATTTTTTCTGCTAGATCAATGTCTTTATCGTACTGGTCCAGCGAATTCGTCCTAAAACCATACCATGGACCAAATCCATCAACCCCTGGTTTGAGTTGATCGAATCCCAAACAACTTATGTGAAATATTTTTTCTTCTGGGAGAAAAAATCCCACATGCCCAAATGAATGTCCAGGGAAGTGTATGGTCTTTATTTCAAAATCGTCGAATTTCAAAGAACTACCAGGATCAAACGGTATGACATTATGGCATTTTTGATACCCATTGTATTTAATAAACGATTCTCCCACTGACAAGTCTAAATAATCGAGAAATCCAAACTTTCTCAGTAAAATTTCGTGTCCTAATAAATGGTCGTATTCTGGGAATGGTGCATAAATGTTTGCTCCTAATTCTTCCCAAGCGTGCACATGTGAGTAATGATCCAAGTGAGTATGACTGCATACATAATCAGATATGGGAGAAAAAACCTCGTTAATTTGTTTAGCGTGTTTAACTTCTAAGTTTAAATCAATGAGGATAGTATTTTCGTTTCGATTTTTTTTTGGAAGCACGATTAAACCATCACAACATGTAAAAAGTGCAGAAGCCTTTTTTTGATGAATTAATAGAATATCATCAGTTACTTGTTGAATATTTAGATTAGGTATTTTTGAAAGCTGCATTTAATCAAATGATATTAAAATTAGTTATTATCTTTGTAAATCATTACCTAATTTTAAATCAATTTTTTATAAAATAATCTCTAAATAATTTTATATAAAATGAATTATCATGCTAATTAAACATATATTCTTCTTAGTTTCCTCATTTTATTTGGATTTGATAAAAAGTATCGTTTTTCTAATAGAAAATAGCTAGTTCTTCTAAAATTAGTATTTGTAATTTAAAAATAATATTGATGAAAACATACATGAATGTAAAAGTTTAAATATGAATATTGCACACTAATAAACAAAATTATTTTCAAAATTATAATTAACCTAAAAAAAAGACAATGGTTAGATTCATTTCTTTTTATGTTAAAATCATTAAGATCTAAAGGAGTATTGAAATACGATGGAAGAAAAAAGGTTTTTCTTGAAAAAAAAGCATTTTATAGCGGTTGCATTTATATTCGTGATATTAATCGCGGAAATATCTAAGGTGTATTCTTATCCTGAAGAAGAACATTTCTATGTTGAAAATAATATAGTAGATGTTGGTGAGCCAATTACTTTTCATTGGTTTTTACCAGGTCATTCTTCAAATATCACATTAGCAATCAATTTTGGTGATGAACCTTATCCCTTTTTCCTTCCAGATGGTTCAATAGAAGGATCTTATACACATATTTATAAATCAGAGGGTATCTATAACGCAACATTATATATCTGGGAACCAGGTAAAGAGGGCTACATCTGGAAATCTCTATGCGATACTGACGGAAATGATATATTAATTGAAGTAGTAAATAATGCACCTACCTTTGAAATTGAATTTTCAAACAACAAACCATTTGAAGATGATATTATTCAAATAATGGTTGAAAATCTTACAGATTCAGAAAATGATTTACAAGAAGGTAATATTAGTTATATCTACGATTTTGCTGATGGAACGGAACAAGTTAAAACAACGGAAAAATTTATGGAACATTCTTGGTCTAACGCTGGTACTTATCCCGTATCCATAACCGCAATTGATGATCAAGGTGCCATGCGCCAAGTTAGAAAAGAAATTGAAATATATAATACTGTACCAAACGCGACATTTAACTTGGGTGCAGGCATCCCTTCAACATTCTCTTTTAGCGAGGATATAGACGGGGTACCTCCTTTTGGTTGGAAACCATCTGATAACCAGATTGTTGATGAAAATATCGTTGTGATTGATGAAAAGTCTTATCACGGAAAAGTCTTAATGATAAATAGTAATCCAGAAGTTTCAGAAAACGAAATTTATATTGAGCATTATGTGGGAATTCGAAATTATGGAACCATTGAATATCAATTCTATAGTAATAATATTAGTAGTGCTGTAGGATATTTAGCCATTAAATCTATTGAAAAAGAGATTTTAGCAATTTTTTCAATGAATGGGGAATGGATGTATCGCTTGAACGGAGATGACGATAAAATATATTCTTTAAACCATATAAGCACTCCAAATATAAATACATGGTATCATGTGAGGGTAGACTTCTGTATTAATAACTCAGAAATTACGGAGGAAGATAGTTGTTATGGATTGAGCAATAGGGAATTTAGAGTAATAATTGATGGAAAGGAGTTTGTTTATCATGAATTGAGCGATGATGATATAGAAATGTCTTATATAAGTATTGGGGCTTTAGAACACACTAACGGACAAGCATATATTGATTCGATAGGCTTTAGTTGGGATGAAAATTATGTAGTAGGAGATAATTTTAATGTTTTTAAATCAACATATTATGGTACCTACGATTGGCGGGATAATACTATAGGTACTAATCCAGAAGGCTGGGAAACAACAGAATACGAAAATTCTGACATTTATAATACGATATATTCTGAAGATTTCTCGGATTCAACAAATCAATGGGATTTGTATGATGTTAACGATAGAACGATTGAAATTGAAACAACTCCCTCTGACGATGCTTATGTAGATTCAACTAGTCCATCTAGCCGTAATCAAAATTATGCAAATACCTTACAGTTAGAAACAGAAGGATCTGGTGCTATATTAGAATCAAGTTATCTTCCATTTAATAAAACATATTGTAATTGGAATCATCCGGGTGAAACAACAATCACACTCGCAGATTTACCCGTTGAATCGTGTACATTGGAATATCAGGGATATTGCGATCCTCAAGACGGTTTTAGAGCAATTTATTTCTCTATTGATGATCGAGGAGGTTGGATTGGAACAAGTAGAGTTGG
>JAEOUI010000517.1 GCA_016839425.1 Promethearchaeota archaeon | reverse complement strand
CGGGATCTACGATGATACCAGTATGGACGTATTCTGTTGAGAATCGTACAAAATCCCATTTAGGATCACCGCGAATTTGTTGTCCTCCTCTTGCTTGAGCAACACGTTCATAAGCAACATTTGCCCATTCAGTAAAAAGAGGACAATTCTTTTTATTACACCAAATTGCTCGTAATCCAGGTACATTTGTTCCCGATGGACCTGCATAGCTTTCATCAAGATCAGTTCCAAAAAATACTGTTTTGTCATCTGGTAATTTACCAAATGGTTTTAAACAAACTGAATAAGGTGATAACCATAAACCACCAAATTTAGAAAGAACTTTAGCACGAATCCAATTTAATTCAGCTTCATTTACAGGTGAAATTGGATCCCGTAATCCGGGAGGAAGTTCATTCCAACCACCTAATAATTCTGCTAAACCAGATAATCCTCCAATTACCTCCACTCGGTAATCATCCTTATTTTGTTTAACAATGGATTCATAACATAAATTAAGGAATGGAATATTAAGAGCACGAGAGGAACGAGCACCAAAGTCTAACCATTGCCTAGAATTCACATCGCTATTATCATAATAGAGCCATATGGGAGGTTTATCAAGACCTCTTTCCAATAAATATTTATCTAAAAATGGATTTTTAAAAATTAAATCTTTACGATAAAAGAATGCATAGATAACTGCTAATAAAAAAAGTATAGCTAATATGACTAAAAGTCTTTCAATAGGACTCATCTCTATAATAAAAATATAAATATTATATTTATTAAAATATTTATATTTAGATATGATAATAATAATATAGAATAAATAATTATGAATGATTATAACCATTTTTGATATTTGGTACGGATTTGGAGGCACCACATACATCACAATCCATATAATAGAGTCTTGTAATGGGATCTTTTGATAAGATCGTTTCGCTAATGACAATTTTTACAAGTAACATATTTCAATATATTTTTGTAGAATGGATTGAATATTTTTACTAGTAAATTTTCCACGTATAATAAGACGAATATTAGAATCAATGGAAGTTTGTGTATTTAATTCGGAGTTGACATAGGCTTGTAAGTGTTCAGGTTGACGATGAATAATTTGTAGGGTTTGAGCATAGTTAATCCACATTGATTTTTTGGATCCAGCCCCTAAGATATTAGGGACAGGGACAACCATTTTAGTACGAGAGAAGAGTGCTGGATTTTTTTCTCGTAAGGAGGAATAAATGCGATCAAGAAGATAGATATAGTCATATTCAGAATCTTCAAATTCGGATGAATCTTGTTTATCATCTTTATGATCATCTTCAATGAGATCGGATGTTTTCTTTTTCTTTTTCTTTTTTTTGAGAGAGAGATCAAATTGTGATAAATCAGAGTCGTGGTCTTGTTCTGTGTTCATTCTTTTAATGGATAGAAAGAAGATTCAGAAAGTGGTGAATTACTTTTTGATCCTTATTGTACTTTAAATTCTTTTTCAATTTTTTTCATCTTCTGATGAGAATTCTTTAACAAAAGGATCAATTATAGAAGTAGAACCCTGTAAAGCCCACTTACTTGATGCGGTATTTTTAAAATAATCAGTAACTTGTTGTTTGTGTTCTTTTTCTTCTTTTTGTTTTTTCAGTTCATAAGCAGCAATTGCCTCCAAATCTCTATCCAATTCTGTTTTATATTCAATTTCTCTCTCTTTTAATAACTCCTCAAATGTTCTCTCCTTTTCTTTATAACTCGGTAATTTATCAAAATAGGTATTATCCGATGTATAGGCTGAATATAAATCAGTATATTCAGGATTATCATATGGTCCAGAACTAAATTTAGAATCATCCTTTATAATTAATTCAGTACCCATTGATCTTCCCTGAAAAGCCATCTCATCTGGATGTAAAATTAATTCAGTTGGTTCAGCCTTTCCACATTTTACAGAATACTCAAACATTTTATTCAAATCCTTTTCAGCAAATACAGGTGGTTCCTTCATTGTTGCATCTCCATATTTTCCATCTACTAATCCATCCTCCTTATCCCTTCTACGTAACCATAATTCATATCCCCTATCCTCTATCCATTGCGTACCATTCTCCCTCTCTTGCTTTCTATATTTCTCAAACTCCTCATTAAATTTCTCATTAAATGAGTGATTTGATGTTTTTTGTAATTCATCAAATATATCATTTACTAAATTATTTAATTCACTTACAAATTGTTTATCTCTAGCTTCTTTTACTTCATCTACAGCAATACAGGATTGAATTTGATCACGTCCACCTGATAATCTTTTTATTACTTTAGATAAATGAATATAAGCAGATAAAATTTCATCAAAAAATACATAATCACCACCCTTATCTGGATGAGCAGTTAAAGCAATTCTTTTAAATGAAATTTTTAATTGATTCACCGTAACATCTTCTAAGGATTTAAATTCTAATAATTCTAATGCTCTCTCAAGAGTAGTCATCTTCTAAAATAAGATTCATCAATATTATTTTATAAAATTACACTCTCTATTTTATTATCTTCTCATTGTATTTTATTATCTTCTCATTGTATTTCCTCTTCTATTCTTTCCACCTTTTTTCTTATATGTTTTATTCCTTCCACCTCTTCTTCTTCTCCGTTCCGCTCGTCTGTTTCTTTCTGTTCTTTGTTGCTCTCTCACTCCTATACGAGAACCCTCCTCAACAGCCCTATTCATATTTATTCTATTCTCATTAGAATAGTTACTTCTTGGTAGTAGATTTTTTAGTGTTTGAGAGGTAGTATAATTATGTGGAGTTTTTCCTTTTTTATTTTCTAGTAATGGTTCTGCTCCAGCATCTAATAATAATTGTACCCATCTTGAACGATTTTGCATTGCTGCATGATGTAATGCAGTTAATCCATCCG
>JAEOUI010000055.1 GCA_016839425.1 Promethearchaeota archaeon | reverse complement strand
ACCATCCGGTTCGGGAAAAACCACCTTGTTGAACATGATAGGAGCACTCGATAATCCTTCGAACGGAAGTGTGTACATCAATGGAACGAATATAGCCAAGATGAACGACAAGGAACGCACGAATTTAAGATTGAAAGAGATTGGTTTTATTTTTCAATTCTATAACCTCGTGCCTGTTTTGACAGCATTTGAAAATGCTGAGCTCCCAATGGTGTTTGCTGGTAAACCTAAGGAAGAGAGGCGAGAGAAGGTAAATAAGTTTCTCAATATCGTTGGTCTTACCGAAATGAAGGATCATCTTCCTTCAGAACTTTCTGGTGGTGAACAACAGAGAGTTGCTATTGCTCGAGCGTTATGTAACGAGCCATCCTTCTTAATTGCTGATGAACCTACTGGCGAACTCGACACGAAGATGGGAATGGAAATCATCCAACTCTTGCGGAACCTTAACGCCGAACTCAATCAAACGATCTTGATGGTAACACACGACCCTGCCGTAGGTGCTCTTGCCGATCGCATATTAAAAATGCGAGACGGAAAAATAATCGAAACGGTAATAACTAAATCTTAATTTTCTTTATTTTTTTATATTCAATTATTTAAAACATTAAATACAAAAATTATTAATCTCATGAGCCAGAACGAAGGAAAGGAAAAGATTCTCAAAGTTGCCATTGACCTCATCATGAATCACGGGTACAATTCCATTAGCACGCGAAGAATTGCCCGAGAAGCAGAGATCAGCATAGGAACGTTGTATTATCACTTTCCCGAGGGTAAATTATCAATCTTGTACGATATTATGGCATCTCTTGGTGCAAAATACATGGAATTAGTCGACTTTTCTGAGCTCCAACTATTAGTAAGCGACCCCGAGAGAAGCAAGGAGTATTTAACGCAGGCATTCAAGGCAATTCGAGAGATTTCGCCGTTGATTAAAGGATTCGAGGTTGAATTACTCACGAATAAGTCATTCTTAGAAAGTGCAAAAAAAGAATATTCAGCGAGAGAATACAAAAATAGCTATGTGCTCACAGAATTAATTCAAAATTACTTACCTAATTTTATTGGCCAAGAAAGAACCTTATCAATTCTTTCAAAACTCCTCATTAACACCATTTATGTTCACATCATCTTGGATAGTTTTTACGGAACTGACGATGAATTAATAGATGTGCTCATTAGACTAATCAACAATTTTTTTAACGCACCAGTATGAATATTTAAAATGGAATTAATTATATTTTAAAAAAATTTTTTTACTGTGTAAATAAAACTATTAATGTGATTATCTCAGCAAGAGTCGAAAAATATCTCCCTAATAATGTCAGTACGGACTATGACGATGGTTCCTTCGAGTGGTTTGATACAACAGTTTTGACGATATTGGAACCGATCGAGTTTAAAAATAGAGCATTACACATTGATCACAATTGGCCATGTGAGGAAAATAGCGTTTGGAGAAATACAGACGAAATTCTCGTGTTCGAATTGGATTCCTCTGATTTAACTACTCCAACCCAGCTTTTTTCTGATGGGATAAAAATCATCAATATCAAACGATGAAGAATACTTCAGAAATTTCATCTTACATTTTTACCCAAGATAATTTATTGAAAGAAATTATTAGAAAAAAAAATTACAATTCAACTCCACATTCGTGGCATATTTTTTCTTCGGGCACAATCCTTTCTCCGCATTGGGGACAATAATTTTTTCTTGAAGCCTGTTTAGAGGGTTGGGTCGTTGGCTGTTCCGCTTGTTTCATTGAGGGTAGATTTGTCAGAAAGTCTTGCTTCTTTTTTTCTAAATCGCTCACCCTTTTAGGTCCGGTAATGACATTAACAATTCCGAATATCATAAGCCCCACTCCAACAATAACGAAAATACCTGCAAAAATGGGAAATATGTCCGGACCCGGCATTGAAGTTGAGGCGTTCCATGATGAAACAAATTCAAGCGCAAACGAAACCATTGAAGCGGCAATTATCGTGAAAATCAAGCCAAAAAGTATGATACAATATTTCGCAGGTGATTTAACGGCCTTGATTCGTCTATCGTAATAACACGGTGGACAGAGCTCATGTCGGGTATAATATGAATGGTGATGATGATGACCACCAACATTAGATGAATATGTGTGTCTCTGTTGGTATACCATCTTACACTCGACGCATACAGTTTTTTGACACGCCTCGCATTTAGTTATGGCATCTCTTTTAGGGTGATATATACATTTAATATTTACATCATTCATGTTTTTTACATCTAATTTTTAATTGTTCACAATTAACATTTATTGATAAAATTTGAAAAAATTTTATAATTTTATGGATTAATCATCGATTAATTAGATTTCGAGAATTATTCCACATTTATTACATAATTTCTCTTCAAGACTGATTTCATCCCCACAGTAGGACAATAATTTTTTTGAGAAGTTTTCGAAGTTTTCTGTTCAATCTCGCTTATTGTAAATATATTTGCTAAGAAAGTTTGTTTGTTTTTTTCAAAATCGCTTATTTTCTTAGGGACAGAAACGATTTTAATAATTCCAATCATTGAAAATCCTATGCTGAAAATGATAATAATAACTACACCCAAGAGGAGAATTTCCGGACCAGGTATTGATGTACTATTCCATTTGGAAATAAAATCCTGTGTGAATGAAAACATCCAAACACTAACTATTATAGAAATAAAACCAGATAGCAAATATAAATATTTCTTGGGCGATTTAACTTCTTTTATGTTTCTATCGTAATAACACGGAGGGCAAAGCTCGTGTCTAGTGTAATAAGTATGGTGGTGGTCATTGTGCGATCTAACATGCTTTTGCTGATAGACCATCTTGCATTCGACACATACAGTTTTTTGGCATCTCTCGCATTTAGTAATGGCGTCTCTTTTAGAGTGATATATGCATTTAATATTTGTTTCATTCATCATATTTTTTAACTGTTTTTATTAAATGAATAAATAGAATATTCAATATTCGTATTTAAATTAGTTTGGTAAAGAATTGAATTAAAATTTTTATTTTTCGCCTTGTCTAATCTAAGAATAGAGTAAGGTTTGTTAATTCTTTTATTAAAATCCTAACGATATGAATTGCTATATAATAGCTTCTTTTAAAACTATATTTGAATTAAAAAAAAAGAGAAGAATAATTATCTATTCTTAAGTTTCATTCGTTTTAAAATAATAAGTATTGATATCGACGCAACACCAATGAGGGGAATAAAAGCGTAGCCGTTAATGGCATCCTCGTTAGAAAAGGAAGGAGTGGCGTAATACGCTATAAATGTTGGATCGTGTACTAATCTACAACCAGACCACACGGGGTAATTTTGTGTTTCCATACCGTAATAGCTGTAAAAATCGTTAAAAGCAGGATTATCTGACACCTGTTCTTCGAGCGAAAAGAGAATGCTTGAAAAAACATCTAATCCAGATGATTGAGAGTAAAAAGGTCCAAAGTTTTGTTCCGCAGCACTAGTAATTATCTTGGCAACGGTTCCACCTTGAGATTCATATACAGAATTAATATCTGGAATGGGATATTCGTATAATGTATAATTCTTTTTTAATGGATTTATCATATCAATATCACCTATGGGAACGCCATCTATTTCAAATGAAAATATATCCGCAGGTTTAGTCAAAAGCGTGTTTGTTGTTTGATCGATATCTGATGATGCCATCAAGTAAGTATAGTGGGGCATTGATAAGGAATAGCCTCCTTGGCGGAGTCCTTGGTAAAACGAATCGTTTGTTATTCTGGGTAAGTCCACCGTGTAATCCAAGGTTGAATTAGTACTTCCGATATTATAATCAAAACCAAATTTATAATTTCCTGGAGAAGCTTGTTCGTGATCAAGAAAGCCTATTGTGCTGGTTTCTAAGTCATAGTATGATGACGAATAGATTATATTATAATCTTCACCATAGACAAATCCATTTATTGGATAATCGGAATACATAATATCCCAAGAGATAGTATCATCTACTTGCGTGGGTGGCGTAAATACAATTCCCTCTGCGATTTCATCAACTGATTTATCATTTGGAAAAGAGAGGGATTGGCTAGGTGTATAGTATCCTATTTCTCCAGGTGATATGGCGCTGAAGTTATTTTTATAAAAAGCTTCTATCTCAATTTGCCCAGAAAGTCCTAAAGGCATCATCATTCCTTGAAATTCACTGAATGTGTAGATTGATGGTGCGCCTACACTTCCTCCGGAGGGGTCTGACAATCCTGCAGACAGGATTCCGTTTCCATCCGTGTCATTGAATACTAGATAATTATAGAACATATCCATCCAAGCGATATTATCTCCATCTGTTGATTTAAAGATCTGCGATGTTAATATCATTGGCATTGTGAAGGTGTAATCAATTGCTTGATATATTATATAATCGTTAGAATAGGTAGAATTCCACGAATATTCATCCCATCCCTCGTAATTGTCAATATAATAATACCCTTCTGGCACAATTGAGTTGTTTTCGTAATACTTTTCTATATATGTATGTGTGTCAGAGTAATAATATTCATCAGTGTAATTGTACATTGTAGATTGGTCTAAAATCCACACCTCAATTTGCCATGTAAACTTTTTACCTGCCATCCAATTAAATTGAAGACTATTGCCATAAGAGGCCTCAACTTGATAAGCATCAATATCCATGATATTCGTATAATTCCCCGTCATTGTTAACCTGTTGTAACTAGTAAAATTAGATTCTCGATAGTTTGTAGATATACATTCTACATAAGTTAGTGGATTTCCATAAATATCATAACTATAATTATCCCAGAAATAAGTGTAATCGTATCCGTATTGGTCACTCCCAGAGTAATTATATTCCACTATTGCGTCTTCCCAAGCATTAAATTGATTCGCTCTATATGTGATTTCTCCCCAAGAATATGTTGCTCCTATGGGTAATTTAGCACCGATAACTGGTGGTATTATAAAACATATACTTGCTAATATTAATATTGGAATTAATCCAATTGAGATTGATTTAGATTTCATTTTGTTCATCAAATTTTAAAATTATTTTGGTTAATAATATTAAGAATATTCTTATTTTAAATTTAATATTGAATAAAATTGAAGAATAAAATTGTAAAGAATAAATCGATCAAACTTAAAAGAACGAATTAATGGATGAGATTTAATAGCTCCTTTTCAAGGTTCCTGACAATGAGGTTTCCCATACCGATTTTAACTGATTCGGAAAGAATCAAGGTTAAAATGAATTCTTTATTTCGAATTTCGAAAAATTTCGAGCAAACCATTTGCCTATTTTCCAAAACGAGGTAGATACGATTTATTTCTACCAAACGCTCTTCTTTTCGTGCTTCGAATTCCCTAATAGTATTAAATAAAGTATCAGTCGATAAAGAGGAATATAAAACCTTTCCTTCAATGTTAAACAATGCACTTCCTAGAACTTCCTTATCATCCACGCTTTTCCTAAGTATATTTACAATATCTTCCAGTTCCGGGAGTTCTTCGCCTTGTTGCTCCTCCTTCTCCAAGTACTCGACCTTGGAAAAATCGAAATCAACTTGTTGATAACCGCGCACCTTAAAATTCTTGTCAATAAACGCTTGAAATCCGTGCTCACAACAAATCTCCGTAGGGATCGATACGGTGGTTAATTGCTTGCTATTATTAATGATTTTCACGGGAATTTGCAATTTTTTTTTCTTTTGGCATTTTGGGCAAATAATTAACACCTCTTTAACCATATCTACTTCTTGATCCATCGCTTAATTGTTCTCCATTAATACTATATTTGAATTAATAATCCGAGTAATTATTTTGAAAAAAGGTGTTATATTTTTTGTAGGATAAATTTCGAGGTAAAAAATTACTCGATTTAATGTTCTATAAAACATTCATGAAAAATATGGTTTTACACCTTAAAAAATTATTTGATTTCACAAATTATCATCTAATCTGTATCAAACAAATATATTCGATTTAATACCTTCTAATAAAATTATCTTAATTTCATTAAACTTTTACTCCTCAATTACTTGTGTTGTTGTTTTCATAAAGCTTTTTAATAAAAACTTTTATTATGTATTCAGAAAAAATTTCGTGTATGTATTTCACATTATAAGAGTTAAATCAGTAAAAAAATAATGAAATATATCAAAATTATGAATTTACATAGATAATATAGAACTTAAGGAGAATTCGGGGAGTGAATCTAACATTGAAGCGTTTGAAGGCCAACAGGAAACATATCTCAGAGAAATTAAGGCACGAAAGTCTTAAACGCTCGATTATAAATCTAATTAAACTCACGGGTTAACCTCGATGATAGAAATGACGCATTACACCGATAATGACAAAACAAATCAAATAAAACACCTTGAAATATTAGGTGTAGGATTAGTGACTCTATCATTAGTAGACACTAAAGACAATTTTGAAGTATTGTTACAAAAAGGAATAGGTGTATCGTTAATCCAAAACATAATCGAACTTTATAAAGGAGAGATTTTAAACAAAAAGGACGGAAAATCTTTTTTTCCACTCGAGGAATTCATGGTCTTTATCAATTATTTTCAAACAAGCCCCGAAGAAATCATAATTATAATATACATCGACGAGAAAGAAAGCGCCCATATATATCCAAAATTATACTTACACTCAAAAAAAATAATCAACCAGTTTAATACAAACAAGGATATTAAGTTCTTGGTCGAAGCGTGTAAAAATACAGTAGATATTCCGAGAATTGGAGGCGTAATCGGCCTTTTTATTGTGGATTACGCAGGTTGTCCACTTTACACGAGAGTCATGGGTATACGAGACGATATTAAGGAAGGAGAAGTACAAATTGGCGGATTTATTTCTGCGTTATTTTCTTTCTCACAATTCGTTATCGGAAAGGAAAGTGGCGGAAAGCTTAGAGAAATAAATTTTGGAAATCAATCCTTTTACACGATCACGGAAAAAAAAGTCATCATAGCTTATTTGATCGAAAGAATGAGCCCGTTACTCAAGAGATACATGTATATCATCGCCGAAGAGTTTGTTGGTAGGTATAAAAAATCGCTAGAACGATTTGATGGCGATGTTGCTCAATTTAGTCAATTTGAAGATATCGTTAAAGAGTATCTTATAATATAAATAAAGAGGTATGAAGAATGATGGAAAAGGCAGAAACCGAGAAAAAAGCGATTTCGGTAATATTTTTTGAAGTCGAAGGAGAACAATTTGCGATAGATCTACTAAATGCTCGGGAAATTGTTCCTAAAGGACAAATTAGGAGATTGCCTCAAACATTTGAATATGTTGAAGGCATTTATAACTATAGAGGAGAGATCATTTACGTTATTAACTTGAGTAAAAAGTTAAGGCTCTATAAATACAAGCATCTGAGAGCCAAAAAAACAGAAGAAGACGAACAAGAGGACACTAAGGCTGAAAATTACATCATAATCGTTAGCATTAATGATGTAAATACGGGTTTTTTAGTTGATCGAATTATAAATATATCCCACTTGAAAGGAAAAGACATCGTTGGTTTGAGCCCTATATTTGAAACTAGCATAAGCATGGAATATATTAAGGGTATTATTAAATCAAAGGATCGCCCAAGAATTCTTCTCGATGTTGAAAAAATACTTACTGAAGCAGAACAGGTTAAAATTCAAAAAGAATTGTCAAAATAAAATGTGAGGAAATTAATCATGGCAAACGAAAAAAAGAGAGTGCTAATAGTAGACGACGCCCAATTCACGCGTAATATTTTAAAAAATATCATGAACAAGACGGGTTTCGTTGAAATTGTTGGAGAAGGCTCTAATGGCAAGGAGGGCGTGGAATTATATAAGAAATTAAAGCCCGATATGGTCACCATGGACTTGGTAATGCCAGAAAAAGGAGGAATTGAAACCATTGAAGAAATTCTCAAGGTTGATCCAAAAGCATTAATAGTCGTGGTGTCCGCCCTAGGGCAGGAAGCCTTAGTGCTAGAAGCTGCTAAAAAAGGCGCCAAAGACTTCATCCAAAAGCCGTTTAAGACAGAACAAATCCTAGAAGTTCTTGAAAGAATACTAGGGAAAAAAGCTTAAATAAATAGAATTGAAATGGTGATAAATTGTCAATATCTAAAGACGATATCAAATTGTT
>JAEOUI010000600.1 GCA_016839425.1 Promethearchaeota archaeon | reverse complement strand
TTTAGAAAAAGCGTGATTTAATTTAAATTCCAATAGCTATAAATATTTTTGTCGATGAAGGTAAATTAAAAATTCTCGACCAATGGATGAAAAACTTATTGTTGAGGATACTATCCCGCTTGGATGTTTTTTTTTTACTTTTTGGATTCTTTTGCATTATTTTGCATCTTATTGTGTCGAACATTTTAATAGGGGTTATAGGAGGCATATTAACCTGCTATGGCATATCTCTCTTAAGACCACGCCAATTTATCCTTTCTAATAAAAGAATCACTTTAATATCTCCTTTTAATAGAGTTACTTCACTCAATTTGGATAATATCGAACAAATTGACATCTACCAATCAGAAAAAAGCATTTTTATTACTCTGATCTTTCCTAAAAACACGAAACAGTTATCTCTTAATAGACTACACTTTTCTCCAAAATCATTAGATCTGATCATGGAAGGAATAATGCGATTCTATCAAGTCAAAACAAATTGTTATAACAGAAAACGGAAGGAAGCTAAATCTTTTCTACAATAAAACCATTTTTTCTTGATTTATTAGTTCAATAAAATTGTTTTATTGAATAAAATTTTATCTTTACTTCAATGGTGTAGGTATCTGATAATTTTGTTTTTCATTTTTTCCTTTAAATATTCTGAACATTCTTCTATCATTATGAATCGAAAATACAAGAAAGGATTCGAGGAAGGGTACAAGAACGGGTTTACCTTGGGGTATAAAGAAGCCAAGAGCAGCATTGAAGATGAGGTGTTTGACAGCGGGTTCATGGAGGGGTATGGAGACGGATACAATGATGGTTGTGTCTTTCACGCCAGAGAGGTCATTAATGTGCTTTCCAAGATGCTTGAAAAACACAAGCTCTCATCCGAGTTATATCATGACATGAAGCGAACCATTGCCACTCATTTTAAGTCCTTAGAAATCAGGCATGCTCTCCAAGGCGATGACCTGTTGACCGAATCGGAATACCTGGAAAAGCTTGATAGCGGTATTTTTGAATAAAGAGTAAATCTTCAAGTCTTTCAGCTAATTAACATCCTTAAATTATCTTTTTCAATTTCATTTTTCATCCACTAACATTTAAGTCAAAGATTAAATACTAAAACGATCTTAAGTATAATAACACCAGAGATCATCATGGAGATGGTTGATGATTTAGCGCTGATTCAGCGCGAGGTGAGTTAAGGGATGGTTTTCATTTGAGGTTTCGCACGCCTATCATTTAATTATCACTCCCTTAAATCCATCTCATTCTTCATTGTAATTGTTCTATTTATTTTCAAAATTTTCTTATTAAATTAATTAAGGATGCTTATTCATTCTAAAGTAGAGTCACTTTTTCTTTTGATTCAAGTCAAAAAAGTCGTTGATGAGGTTATAATATTGAAGCAAGGCTTCTTTACCCTTTTCGGTCGTGCGATACTTGGTTAAACTATCATCCTCAACCTCTTCAATCAAATGCCGTGACAATAAAAAGTCAAGGGTTGATTTGATCTTTTCAGTCTTTAAGCGAACTTCACGCAGGAGCCACGTTTGAGAGCGCGGTTTCCGCAAGCAAAATTCTATTATTTCGGACCAAATTTCGAACTTGCCACGGCGTGAAGGGGTCATTTTAGAATCACCACGGATTATATAGAGTTATCTCCTCATTCTTTAAAAATTGTGTCATTTGCTGGCATGTTTTCGATATTTTCTGCCCAAGAATCCAATTCCGGGAAAATGATCTCCCAGAGTTCAAAAGCTTTTCGCAATTTAATTGAAGTACCGAGGTTCATTAATAACGTGATGGTCATTCCCACAAAAACGATGGCAAAAATGGGCTCCAAGGCGTTTTCGAGATGACCTGCGTTTATCAATCTCGTCGATAGAAAAAACACGAAGAATGCAATTATTATGTTCAAGAATAAGAAGAGCCCGACAAGGGTGCTCAATTTTGCTCTTTCACCAATTTTCTGTTCTTTATATGATTTCTTGGAATATCTGTCGAAAAATTCAACAATGGTATTGACATACGGGACGATGCCATGCATTTTATTAACAGAGGACACCTTACTGCTGTTCACGATCAATTTCTCCTTGACTATTCTATTTTCCTTTCTTACAAATGAACCATAAAAATAGACTTGTGCAGCTATGACACTAATCAAAATGAAGAAAACGATGATTTGAATAATTAAAATAATTGTTCCGAATAATCCGTATCGATCTGGGAAAGTTGTGTCAATCTGGTCAGTAAAGATCGCATAGATCAGGATGATACCAATTCCAAGAGAGAGGATAAAATAC
>JAEOUI010000491.1 GCA_016839425.1 Promethearchaeota archaeon | reverse complement strand
GCGGTAATTTGTCCTCTCGTGGAATTGAAAAAGTCCTTGTATGTGCGTCTATCGAGAACGGGATTTTTGTATCCACCTTTAAATCCCGGATCACTTACGGCGCTTAATGAAGCAACTTTCTCGTAAGATGTGCCTTCTCTTATGTTTAAATCGCGATCGACGAGCATTTTTTCCTTTACATCACCTTCCTTGTGGCCCATGACAGGAAGTAATTCGTCTTTAAAGTATCCTTCTTTAAGGGCTTTTGCAGCTAGTTCGTGGCTTCTCACGCCCCATCGATCCATATCTTCCCGAGTAAATGGTTTGTCAGATTTGACTTCTTCTTCAAGAAGCTTTTGAGCCGTTTGAACCATTTGTAAGGAAGTTGTAATGTCAACATCGTGTCGATACCATGGATTTGGTGTACCATTGAAGGATTCCATTACTAAATATACAGGTGGGACCCAATGCTTTTGAAGCTCAAACTGCATCGGTTCCTTATACATGTGTTCCATGCCCGATACCAAAATCGTGTCTGCGTATCCTAACATTATTTCCATCATTCCGTGGTGCATTGCCGCCATTGCCGATCCGCATTGCCTGTCAAAAACGACGCTAGGCACTGTATATGGCATGTTACCTGCGAACAAAGCGTTTCTACCAGCATAAGCCCAATTGGACCCGATAGGTAGAGAACATCCGAGTAAGAACTCTGATACTTCGTCTTTTTCAACTTTACCTTTTAATCGCTCCTCAAACATGTTTCGAAGCGTGAACGCTACTAACTGTTCTCCCCTGAGTTCTGAATAGGCAGATCCTGCCCTGTTTCCAGGACGTGAACGAGAAAAGGGAGTTCTTATATAATCAACCATGTATACATCTTTTATACTCATTTCTTTCACTGTTTTTGTAAGTTTTTTTATAATTTCATTTACTTGTGTAATCGTTGAGAATTAAATATATAATCCTCCGTCGATCGTGAGTACTTGTCCAGTTACCCAATCGGACAAGTAACTTGCCAAGAATAACACGACCCATGCATTGTGGTGAGGTTCTCCAGCCCTCCCGTCTCTTACGAATGGTGTAGCTGCCAATGCCGTGTTTCGAACGCCTTCAGGTACGCCCATTTCATCGTTTGGATCCTCTTTTAAGGCTGTCATTCGAGTGTGCGTGAATCCAGGTGCAACCACATTTACATTAATGCGTTCCAGACAAACTTCTCTTGCACATGCTTTTGAATAACCAATAATTCCTCCCTTGGCTAAGGCATAGTTGGTTTGACCAACATTACCAGATACGCCTGATGTAGACGAAAAATTAATGATTTTCTTAAATGCATCTTTTGAGTGCTTTGTTTCGTCTAGAAAATGGGGGATTATGGCTTTTGTAGTATTATAAGTACCTTTAATTGCTAAATCGATAATAAATCTTAATAATTTATCGCTCATTTTATGAATCAGAGCATCTCGAGATGTTCCTGCGTTATTAACAACAATATCAATTTTACCAAAAGTGTCAATAGCCTCATCTATCATATTTTGAACTGCTTTTTGATCCATTACATCGCAAGGACAGGCAATTGCTTTTATATCGTCAGAACATTCCTGATTAATGAGATTAGCCAAATTATGACAAGGATCGGGATTTCTCCCATTAATGATAACTTTCGCCCCGTGTTCAACAAACACTTCGGCGATTGATCTTCCAATACCATCGCTACTTCCAGTAATAAGTGCCACTTTTCCGTTTAAAAGACCAGGAATCATTTTTATTCCGTTATTAGAAATATGTGCATTAATACTCTTTGATTCATTTGTATTTTTTTCTAATTTTTGCATTAATATTTACCTCTTCTTTATTTTTATGAATAAAATTATTATTAACATTCGAGTTTAAGCCACAAACCTTGATCTACATTGATTATTTGGCCAGTAATATGCGATGCGTCTTCTGATGCCAAGAAATTAATAGCTGGAGCAACATTTTCTAGCGACATTGGTCTGTTTGCCATTTCCGTTTGTGTAGCAATATAGGCAGATACAACTCGATTTTTAGGACCTTGCATTTTTCTTTCCGAGATAGGACCAATGGCTATTGAGTTTACATTTGCATATCTACTAAATTCTCGAGCCAAGGCTTTTGTAAAAGCAACGAGCGAACCATTGAAAGCAGAATATAAGGAACCTACGGAGATACCAGCTTTTCCAAAAACGCTAGAGATCATAATAACTTTAGCCATTTCTCCTGTTTCTTCTTTTTGTTTCTTGAATTGATTGCGAACAGCAGCCGTTAGATGAAATAAAGGCCAAATAATCTTATCTCGAAGTTCATCATACAATTCTTCACTCGAATCTTCAATTCTAGCTCGAGCATAATGATCGAAATTTGTTACCAAGATGTCTATATTACCGTGTTCTTCGACGATTTTGTTTACCATGTCCAAGGCAGGAAAATCTAACCATTCTACCTCGATTTTATACCTTCCCCTATCGTCTACATAGGGATGTTCTTCGTATTCTCGTTCTCTGAAAAGATCACAATGTACTGCTTGAACATTATTACCAAGAGTGTTAGCGCATTCAAGAGAAATTTTTTCGTTTAAATCAAGAACGAAAACTTTTGCACCTTCAGAGGATAAGTTCCTTGCAATGGCACCACCAAGGCCCATAACAAACTTTCCTCTGGCGATTTTACCCAAGTTTCCTCCAACTAGAGCAACTTTTCCTTCAAATCTATTCAATAATTACACCATTTTTTATATTTTTATTTTTTTCTTGAGAATTCATATTTATTTGGGATTTTTTCCATATTCAAAATTGCCCATATTTGAATTTCAAGCATGTTTTCTCAGCGTTTTACTAACGTAATCCGAATGTTCGTGTAGTAAAGACTAGCTAACAATGTTAACAAACTATATTAGATTCTATTTAAATATTGTGAAAAACTTATCAAAAAATAGTTGCAAAATATAGATTACATAAATGTTTTAAAAGAGTGAAATCAATATTTTAAAAAGTATGTTATAACAATCTATATTTCTTTTTTTAATCATTTAGATAAACCAATCTCCATTCACTAATCTTAGAATTAGATTATCAATTTATATTAGGGGATTGTTATTAAGTAAAAATACGATATTATATTTAAATTACTAGGTTAATTTAACCTACGGAACTATTGGTAATTATTTTTTTATCTATTAGGTGGACTTATAGTTAGAATGATGATTTTTTTCAAGTGGGTTTAAAGTTAAATAAAACCTCGTATAACTTTATCATTAGCATTTAAATAATACACGGTATGAATAGATGAAAATCATTGATTTAACAAAAGAGCTTCAGGGATCTTACTTCTGCTGTCTCGAAGATTGGTCCGATGAAATGAAAGAAGCTGGAGAACTTAAGGAGATTTGGTATGAAAAATATTCCAAGAAAGGGCTTCGAGTAAAGATTGCCCTTGACGATAACGGCGTTCAAGCAGGAATGATCCAATATCTTCCAATAGAAGAAAGTTTTGTAAATGGAAAGGAACTCTATTTTATCCTATGCATTTGGGTGCATGGATATAACGAAGGACAAGGCAATTTCCAAGATAAGGGATATGGAACTGCATTATTAGAAGCGGCAGAGAAAGATGTAAAAGAAAGGGGGGCAAAAGGTATTGTAGCGTGGGGACTTTCAGTTCCTGCCTTTATGAGAGCATCTTGGTTTAAAAAGAATGGTTACGTTAAAGCAGATAAATATAGCGTCCAAGTACTCTTGTGGAAGACTTTTTCTAAAGATGCAACGCCTCCAAAATGGATAAAGCAAAAAAAGAAACCCAAGACAGTCATTGGGAAGGTTAAGGTAACTTCTTTTTATAACGGGTGGTGCCCAGGTCAAAACTTGGTTCACGAACGGGCGAAAAAAGCGGTTGCACAATTTAGAGAGAAGGTAGAATTTGAAGCAATTAACACGAATGAAAAAGATGTGTTTTTAGAATGGGGCATTATGGATGCGTTATATATTGATAATAAAAG
>JAEOUI010000490.1 GCA_016839425.1 Promethearchaeota archaeon | reverse complement strand
TATCCTTGTTCCAAAAAGCACTTGTCCATCGTCGGTAATCCTTCATAATCTCTTTTCAGATCACCGGGTACTTTATCCGCAACATCTCGTTCACAATGACTACAAACAGACTTTGAGCTATACTTGAAACTTGGATCGTCTTTTAATAAATATAATGCTTCTCCGGCAATGTCGTCAATGAGTTGTACTCCCGTTGGGGCTACATCCAACATTAACTGGCCTCCCACATCCTTTTCGGTGAAACTTTCTGGCTCGTAAGCCATTCTTTGGAGTAGATCGCCGCGGAAGTAAAAGTTTCCTATGTTGGCAACACCTAAATATAAGTCAAGAAAGTGTTGAAGGCTCTTTCCAAGTTCCGGAGTTAATGAATTAACACCATCGATAATTGTCTTAAGTTGGGTTGCTTTTGCTCCTGGTTTAGCGGTGGCTCTAAAGCATCCGTAGCAAGGTTCACCTTGATTAGGACACATCTCTTCGCACCCTGCAGCTGTTATAGCTCCGTAGCAGAGCGTTCCTGAGTCTAACAAGCAACCCTTTTTTGCGAGACTACACGAGTCACACACGCACTTGTTCTTATTTAACGATGCTGGACCTTCTCCAACAACCGTCAGTAGGTAAGAAACTGCTGCTAAGATGTTCTCTGTTGTAGGTGGGCATCCAGGTAAGAACACATCCACATTAATCATGTCCTTAATAAGCACAATATGGTCTTCAATTTCGGGAACATGCTTGGTAGGTAATCCTCCTCCGGAAGAAATACTCTCTACTTCCGTGAATTTTCTCTTGATCAGATCGGCCTTGGAAGTTAAGTTAGCCAGACCCGCTACGCTACCATGACAAGCGCAAGCTCCAAATGCCACGATAACAGCACATTTTTTCCTCATGAGCTCGACATTTGCCTTGTCTTGGGCTGTTCTTACAACGCCTTCCAAGAATCCAACGATTATTTCACCGTCCTTCCTGGCTTTTAACGAGTCTAACTTGAAGTCCACGACAGCTGGCCAATAAACTATTTCAAGTTCGGGAAGAACGTTTAACAATCCGAGGTGAGCGTTCAAGAGAGATTGATGACATCCCCAGCAAGAAGACAATTGCATGAAAGCTACTTTAATTGGCATCTTGTTTTTTCACTTATTAGATTGTTTTAGTATTTTAACTATAGATAGTAATATGTGTGTAAATGTGAAATTTAATAAAAAATTAATCAAAAAATATTCGAATCTTGAAAGTGAGATTTACGAAATCTGCATTTTTAATGTAAGTTTCAATTAAACCATTTCAGAAATAATGATTTAATATCATTTTTTTTATAAGAAAAAAAAATGAATAAAAGGTTAATTTTAGAAATATAAATAATTAAGGCATTATGATACAAGTTTTACTCCTAATTCAAAAGCATTTTCACAATCTTTAGGAAATATTTCTTCCCTTTGTTTTGCTTTTTTATCGACATCAAAACGATCCTGTACAACTTTTGAATAATCTTCAAATTGATATGTATCATAACTCATTAGCGATTCTGAAGTTCCGAATGTGAATTTTAGCAAGGTTTCATTAATGAAACAGTTTTGGGCAATACCCGTTGTTTTTGATTCTTCTTCTGTTTGATTCATTGTATAGATAAAACCCGTTTTGACATTCTTTTGGAAGAGATTTTTGTAGGGATTGGAATAAACATGATAAGGAAATAACAACCGCTCCATAAACGATTTCATCTCACCAGTTACAGTTGAATAATAAATTGGAGAACCCAGAACCAAGGCGTCAATAGTTTCAATTTCTTTTAAAATCGGTGTTAGTTCGTCCTTAATAGCACATTTTCCATAGCTTTTACTCCCCTTGGTTTTACAACTAAAGCAACTGGTACATCCTTTATAATTTAAGTCGTAAAGATGAATGAGTTTTGACTCCGCTCCTCGAGATGTTGCTCCTTCTGCAACCTTTCTTAATAATGTTGCAGTGTTTCCATTTTTTCTCGCACTTCCATTAATAAGTAAAATTTTCAAGATAAATATCAGTTAATTCATTTTAATTTTAATAATAATTATCGTGAATAAATTTACTTAATCTTAATGTTAATTTTATTGAATATTGATATGATAAAAAAGATTACAAAAACAAATTTTAGCAAACTTATCTTAAAATTATAAATGGAAATATCGAATATTAAAGATATAGCATTAAACCTAAAAGAAGCTGGTAGGTTAACCTGTTCTCCATTATGCATTTATGGTTCAGAATTCATACCAAAGAATTCCATTTCAATTACAAAAATCAATCGTTGTATTGCCAGTGCGATTTTTACTCTTTCAATTGATGATAATTTAGAATCATTATATATCGGAAAAAATGCCTTAGAAGGATGCTGTCCTGGGGGACGAGCTTGGTTTGGATACGATTCATTCCTCCCACAATTAAAATATTTTCTCTCAACTGGTGTTAAAAATTTTAGGGGTGGTGCGGCGGAATTCTTGCTCGCAACCCCAGATCTTGCCGAGAAACAATTAAATATCGCAAAAAAAATAAAATCATTGGGTAAATACACGGTGATCCAAAAAGCAGAGGCTATAAGAGATGGAGGGATTGATGTAAATACATTTTTATGTTTTGGGATTGCTGAACATATAAGGAACTTGTGTTCTCTGTTCTATTTTCGTCCTGAAGAAAGTACTATTGTTACGATTCCTTGGGGACCTTCTTGTGCCTCTTTCGTGACTTATCCCGCAGGTTTAGAAAGGAATTTTAATAATAATCAAATCATTGTTGGACCCACTGATCCTACGGGAAATTATTGGTTTCCAAAAAATTACATGTCCATTGGCATTCCACTCCCAATTGCTCAGAGAATGGCCAACGATTTAGATCCATCTTTCATATCAAAACGCCCAAAAATAGCTTATCCAGAAAAGAGAATTTCATATATGGATTTAACCTAAAAAATATTTTTTTTCAGATTAAGAAAGTATCCTGCTTGGATGAGCGTAAATGTTCATTCTAGATCCTCTTACAAAACCAATCAATGTTATATCGTGCGAGAAAGCCAAGCGCACGCCAGACTCTATGGCTGTCGAAACTGATGCCACGATGGGAAACCCCGCCCTCACAGCTTTTAAGACGGAATCGCCCGTCAAGCGGCCTGTTGAAGTTAGTACGAGTTTAGTAAAATCTTTCTGTTTGAAAAGGATTTCTCCGATGACCTTATCAATGGCGTTATGCCTACCAATGTCTTCCTTGCACGCGAGCATGGTTCCCTCGAGATCAAAAACTGCGGCCCCGTGGCATCCTCCCGTTTCTCTAAATATTACCGTATTTTGTTGCATTTCTTTAATAATAGCATATATAAATTCGGGTTTTACCTTGATATCATTTTGTGTAGGCTCTTTTCCTTCTTTCTTTTCAAGAACTTCTTTGATAAGATTTCTCCACGGGGAAGAAATTCCACAAGTGGTGTCTATTACCCTACTCACGGGATTAATTTCAAAGGCTTTTGGATTGAGTTCCAATGAGTCGTCTAATTCGACCATTATTTTATTGTTGAGCTCATCAATAATAATGTTTTTCAAATCGATAATCTTTTGTATAATTCCTATGGAATATAAAAAGCCAACAGCAAGTTCTTTAAGATCGATCGGAAGGCATATGATATTCGCAAGTGGCTTTGAATTCACTATTATATCGATAGGAGATTCCACCAAGATGACATCTTGCTCCTCGCTAACTTGATCTTTTTTAATTTTTGCGATCTTTACTGGACGTTTATACATGGTTGAAATCACTCGTTAAAATCAAATATATAAGTCTCTAAATAATAATTCCTAAAAAAAGGTTCTTAATATTTTTAAAAAAAAAAATTAAAATTGGAAATTTAAAAATAATAATTAATCGTGTTATTTCTATTTGAAGAACAAATTTATGAAAATAAAGAAAAATAAAAAAAGAAATGATTTAAGCGGCAATAAAAATCCTGCCATTTGAGCTATTAGAAGGCTTTCCCGTTTGCTTGTCTAATTTAGCATGATTCTTTTCGACGGAATGGTCTCCGCTGTATTCGATAAACTTACCCTTTATCTTTTCGCCGTTCATCAACTCGATCTCGTTGACTTCACCGATTTTCTTGTATGATGGGAGCATATTTAAAACTTTACCTTTTACAACGATAGTACCTCGTACTTGATCGGCTCCCGTACAACGCACGCAATCTCCTTCGACGATGATTATGCCACCATGACCATGCACTCCTAAGAAATTACCTGCTCCACCGCAAATTAATGTTGGAAATCTCTTCGCTGGTTTGGAACCGTTTACCCAGGACATGGCTTCGTGTCCTATTTTACCCTTTACCTTGATCACACCATTTTTCATACCTTTCCAGTGACCTCTGTAAGCAGCACCTACATAATTTCCTGCGTTTCCCGTGATTTCTAGCTCTCCGCCTTCCATCATGGCTCCTGCCCAATCTTCTGCGTTTCCATTAACTAAAATCTTACCGCCAGACATTTGGCTTCCCACATGCATTCCGACATTGCCATTTATTACTATTTCTCCACCTGTCATTTTTTCGCCAATGCGCTTTACAAACGATAGGTCACCGTCAATGGTTATTTTCGTGCCATTCAAGTCAGCTCCCTTGCCCGAAACGCTGAAAAAATCTCCGATGGTAGCCTTTTCGTTTCCGTAATAAACGGTTAATTTCTTAATTTCGTCAGTCGACTTGCCCGTAAAATTATCGGGCGTGATGGTATCCGCTTCGAGTGGAAAATCGATCTTTTTCGTTAGTTTCAGTTTAATTTCTGCCAGATTACTCACCTTTCTTCTCCTTAACTTTTTTAATAAGGCGTTCCAAGATTTCTTCGTCAGTCAAGCATTCGCCAGGTGCGTCCTTGACTTTTCTTAATCTTAGAGGGACATGATCCATTCGATATGCAGTACCTTCGCATTCAATTCCCGCAATTGCGGGGGGCAAGATCACATCCGCAAATGCTGAAGTTGGTGTTTCGTGAGGCTCGACTGATATTAATGGGTGCTTGAACATATTTCGCACGGATGCTGCTGGAAAATTACTGGCAGGGTCCGATGCCACAATAAGGGAAGCGTCGATTTCGTCCCGAACGAGTACATCGCAGGAAGAAAATTCGCCTGGATTATATCTTGGATAACCTTTTGAGAAGTCTATTGAAAATGGATATCCCGTATTCCACGAAAATACTGTATTTGCCCCGGTCACATTGTAATGACCTCGCATGGCAGTAATTAGAAATTTAGTGTAATCGTTCAGCTCTCGAGTAAGACATATAGCCGAGTCAATGTTTCGATGGTGGGCTTCGGATTGCGTGAGGCCCATGCCAAAAAATATAACACCAAAATTACAAGACTTTAACTTTTCTACGACTTCTACGATTTGAGTGGTAGGTACTCCCCCTACTTGCTCGACATCGAGCTCGGTTCCCCTGAGAACCGCTCGTATGGCGTTTAAAAGTTCATAATCTTCGTCGGGTTTAACTTGAAGGTGTACATCTGCGATTTGAGCCGTATGCGTGTTCCTTGGATCTACCACAATAACATATCTATCGCTTCTACCGTCTTTCTTGAAATATCCACGAATGAATTCGCTATACCTTCCAAGGTGTCTAGGGTGGGCGTGAACGGGATTGCATCCCCAAAAGATTACTAAATCAGCCCTATTTTTGTATTCTCCTAATGTAGAAGATGGAACACCGACATCTTGAACTGCTAAAAGCGTTGGTCCGTGGCAAACGGACGCCGTGTTATCCAAAATCCCACCAAGTACTTCGGCAAGTTCCACGCCTTTTCCTTGTGCGTCAGCTTCCGTGCTTGAAAAGCCGTAAAGTAATGGTCGTTTTGCTTTTACTAATATTTCTGCGGCTTTATCAATTGCCTCTTCCCAAGATACTTCCTTATTCGAATCACAATCTTTAAAGAAGGGTTTTTAGTATCTATGCTTGATTGG
>JAEOUI010000489.1 GCA_016839425.1 Promethearchaeota archaeon | reverse complement strand
GTGTTCTGTAAATTCGTAAGGTCGAGCAATTCCTTGGGCTTCTGCTGCTACTTCGATACTTACAAGACTATCCAGAGGAAAGGAGCCATCTTCTAAATCAATCCAAACAGAATCTTCCTCACCTGCAGCTAAAACATTGTCCGTACGTAACCCTTTACCCATTGTAAAGTTATAATCAATACCATTTACAGAAACACCCGTTATTGTGAGATCCTTTGTTCCAGTATTTTGTAATTTAAATGTCCCGTAACCACTATCGTACACATGTGCATCTTGAATTTCAAAACTCGACTCAAGAACGGTATAATCTACCTTAAATAACTTAACAAGACCATTCGAAGAGGAGGGTCCTAGGCCGGTTTCTTCTCCAAAATAGACGGGCACGAACACATTAGATTCGTACAGACCGTTCGTTGGAATATGGCTTTCCCAGGTATCTCCATCTTGGTCTGTATAGCCGTATATTCTTTGATTGTATATTTGGACTAATTGATGTTGGTACGAGAAGTATTCGTCGTCAGGACTAATGGTAGGAACGCCATAGAACATTAGTCTGGTAAGCGTACAATCAAACCACTTGTCTCCTTTCACTCCCGATTCCGTTGTGTATTCGTCCTCGTCAAATACCTCGCCATCGCCCCAATTGTCTTCTTCCATTCCAAGCGATTTGTAATACTCGTAATTATCGTTGCATATTCGTAGCATCCACTGCCATTTCCCTTCGTCACCACCTAAACCTTCGTATAAATATGTGAAATATACGAGCACATAATCTGCTTGTAGCCTCTGGAATACCCTTGCTGCGTATATTTCGTTGGTTTGCATCATTCCCATCCCAACCATACCTACTTGCTTTTGCATAAGATTTGCGTTATCGCAAACCGTAGTGACATTTCCAATAGGAGTGAGCCAATATCCATAATCCCACCAACTTACTACCACATCCGTCCCATTCAAATTATCTCTCATCCATGTCAATGATTCCTCCCAATCGTGAATGCTTGTACCTAGCACCATTGAACCATACGATAATTGGTCAACCGATGTGTCTACTGCGTGGGCAACTTGAGCAAAACAAATGAATCCAATAACAGCATATACTCCAAATACCTCTGCGTTTGTAATTTTATTTTTTGCTTGTCTTTGCCTTTTTCTACTCATACCTGAAGCTCTTTTTTCTCCAATTAAGCTTCCATGAATGTTTAGAACGCTTGAAAGACCGTAAGCACCTGTTAAAGACGCAATAGGAGCAAATAACAAGATGACACGAACCATGCTTCCAGTGAAATAGAATAACAACAATGTGGTAATAATTAGGGCAATATCTTTAACGTTACCTCGCTTGAAACAGAAATAGATGCCAAGAGGTATGAGTAATAGTGGAATGAGTGTGTTGTGGTAAAAAGAACTCCAAGGACTTGGAATGTGTTCTGCAACTGAAGCTACTAATGCCAAATCGTTTCTAAGTAGCGGATTAAGAATGCTTTGCAGCCTAGAACTCAACCCGATTGAAAAGATATCGGGATATAACCAAATTATTCCCCCTAGAACTAATGCAATTGGAATCACGCCCCATTTTAAAAAATTTATCAAACCATTATAGGCATGGGGGTAATCACCTCGTTTGGTATATAACATGTGAAATATTAGTAATAGGAGACAAGAAGCAAATACAGCTCCAATTTCGAAGGAAGACAATAGATCTCCAGGATTAAATTCGATCCAAAGCGAAAATATTAACATCCCCGTCCCTTGGACGCCAATGTATGCTATAAGCATGTTTTCGTTGTATTTTTTAGTTATAACTGCAATAATGACTATAATAGGAAATATATACAGTAAAAACGAATAGCCACCCCAACTTAATGCTACATATCCTAACGATAATCCACCAATAACGGCATGAGTTAATTTTCCCGTGCGATATGTTTTTATAAAGAACAATATTGCCATCAAGGAACCAAACACCCCTATGGTTTCGTTATCGAAAAAGCCTGCCATGGTTCTCGACATGTATCCGACGCTAAACGCCATAAAAAAGGCGGCTAAAAGTCCGCACTTCTTATCCAAGATTTCCTTTCCTAAGAAATACATTACAACCGTGGATAGAGCACCCATAACAGCTGGAAAATAATAGCAAACATCGTACATCGAAATTGGGAGCCCTAAAAAAGTCAAAATCTTATGGATGAAAACTGCCGAGAAAGGTAATCCTGGTCGTAGATAACTCCTATCAACTCCATATGGATACCAGCTTTTATAATCGTGCCAATTGAAATAGTCGTATAAAGAGTGCGTGTCGATATATTCTGCATTATACCACTGAATCCACGGATCAAACGCTTTAATGAGTTCATCTCCTCTTATAATGGGCGTGATCCTTATTAAAAGGGCCATTATAAATATTAAAAGTAGCGCAATGAAAAACACGAAGTTATGCGATTTTACACTCACGCTAGCTCTTATTTTATCTCTTGAATTTTTAATAGAGTCAATCATATGTATCTTTTTTTTTTTTGAAATTGTTAATTGTTTACAAACTGCAAACAATTGATATAGATTATTACCTAAAAAAAAAATCCTTAGCATTAAAACGTTTCATATTTTTTTACCATGTTTGATTACACTTACAAGGTTACCTTTCTTATCGATTGAAATAAAATTTTGAATTAGAGTATTGGGAGGAGATGCCATTTAAGAAGAGATATGCAGTAAAATACTATTACATCGGATCGAAAAAATATTTCGGCTCTCAAAGACAAGCAGGAATTTTAACTATCGAGGAAATTATTATTGACGCTTTGAAAAAAAAAGGATATATATCAAGCGTGGCAGATTCAAAAGTAGAATTTGCTAGCAGGACCGATAAATATGTCTCAGCTCGAGGGGCGTGTTTTGCGTTTTCAACAGAAAAGATATTGCATCTAATGGAATTAAACACGGCCTTACCTCGGGATATGGGGGTTTGGTGTCATTCAGAAGTTCCTAATGGATTTTCTCCTCGTCACGACGCAGTTCAAAGACATTATAAATACATTATTAACGATTCTGAGGATTTAATTGCTCGGATGAATTTTGATCTATTGTTAAACGCGTTAAAAAAATTAGAAGGAACCCATGATTTTCAAAATTTTAGTAAGAAAGGAGATAGCCTTAAGGCCGTATTGACCAAGAGAACAATCAATCTTGCATCGCTTCAATACAAAAATGGATTTCTTGTTTTTGACTATAAAAGCAAGGGCTTCTTGAGACAACAAGTAAGAAGAATGACAAAAAAAGTCATTGAAGTTGGAATTGGTGTGATTAGTTTTGAACAATTTTTGGATCTATTTGATACCTCAAAAAATATTACTTACCAACCAGCAGATCCCAATGGTCTTATATTATGGGATATAGACTATGAAAAGAATATAAAGTTCCAAATTGAGTTAAAATCTTACAATCGCATGAAGTTATATTTTAAAAATAAAAAAGACACTTATAAACTTAAGCACGAGATGTTTTCAATCCTTCAAGAGGACGATGCTTGCCAATAAAGCTTGAAGTTGAATTTCCTCTGTTGCTCCTTGACTCAAGCGATATTCAAATTCTGCCAATAGCTTGGCGAGTTCTATTTTTATATCTTCGCTTATATCCAGATCGTATATTTCCCTATGGATGTTCTTGATGATATTTGTCCCCGATAAACCGTAATTTATAATCAAATCGTTCAAGAGTTTTAAAGATAGTTGGAGTTGTCCTTCTAACGAAGTCTTAAGAATTTCCTTAATTCTTTCGGGAGGAACCTCGCCAGCAACGCGAAAGACTATTTCCTGATCGATTTTATTGGAGATAGTTCCACACGATTGCATGTAATTAATGGCACGCCTACAATCTCCACGAGATACTTCAACGAGTGCGTTTAGACCATCTGGACTAACTGTAAGGACTTCCTTGCTTGAAACGAATTTCAACCTCTCCTTAATATCGTTGTTGTTTAAAGAAGAAAACCTAAAAACGACGCACCGAGATTGTATTGGAGGAATGATCTTGTTTGAATAGTTGCAGATGAGTATCATGCGACAATTTGTTGTATATTTTTCCATAGTTCTCCTTAAAGCCTGTTGCGCAGGAGCAGTCATATTATCTGCTTCATCTAGAATTAATACTTTAAAGGAAATGTTAGCTGGAGGTCGTGCTTTTGCAAAATCTTTGATATAAGTTCTAATAACATCAATACCACGTGCATCGCTAGCATTTAACTCTAAATAAGTTCTATTAATTGACATTTCTCTTCCGTATAATTCTCTTACTATTGCTATTGCGGAAGTAGTTTTTCCTGTTCCAGCAGGACCAGCGAAAATGAGATGAGGCATAGATTTATCTTTTACAAACTGCTTCAAACGTTTTATTATTCCCTTTTGATTTACCACATCATCTAGTACTCTAGGTCGATATTTCTCAACCCAAGGTCTATTTTCGAGAGACATCTTTTTAATGAATGAGTTTAAATTTTATATTATTATATTAAGAATTAAATTTTCTTAATTCTTTATTAATATTCATATCCATAAAAAAATTAAATGAATGTTATGACTGATTTTAAAATTACAAAAATTAAATCTCGATGGATTTTAG
>JAEOUI010000488.1 GCA_016839425.1 Promethearchaeota archaeon | reverse complement strand
CTTCTAATACGCCATAGATCCTATCCGAAGCAGCCATCGCAGATTCTATTATATTTTGAATTTGCATTAAGGACATAAACGGTTGAAAAAATTGGGAAAGGTACGTAATAAACGCCGATAGGATTCCAATTGAAACGATTGTTCCAAAAAAATCAAATCCATTAATGAATGCAAACCCTCCTAACATCAGTATTGAAGCCGTAAGAATCTGAGTGGCGAGCTGCATGAGGGGAAAAAAAGTTGAGAAGGTTTTTCTAACCTTAAAGTTTGCTTGATAATTTTCTTCGTTTGCCTTATTGAATTCTTGGCTTGCTTTATCTGCTTGATTGTATGCTTGTATTACTTTAGCACCAGCTACATTTTCTTGTATTGAAGTAGTTACTTTACTAATAGTCTTGCGAGTCTCTTTAAAATCGCCACTTACTTTTTTTTTGAAAAGTTTGAAAAAAAGGAAAAAAAGTGGGAACGCAATCATGCTGAATGCTGCCAAAAGCACATTAGCTAAAAACATAAATGTTACACTAAGAATAAGAGAAATCACACTTGTTAATATTTGTGTTATTTGCCCCGAGACTAATAAATTCACTTGATCGACATCGTTAGTCAGAATTGAAATTATTTCACCGCTTCGTTTGCGATCAAAATATGCCATTGACATTGTTTGGAGCTTTTCAAATAGATCGTTGCGAATTCCATAAGTTATGTCTTGACCAAGCTTATTTATACCGAAATTGCCGATATAATTTGCGAAAACAACTGAGATCATCAGCGAGGAATAAAGAATGCTAATGTATAAAATAAGTGAGGGATCCCTACCGATAATTCCTTGATTTATTAAAAAGGCAATCAATAAAGGATTGGCAGAAAACACGATCGTGCCAAATATGATAAAAAGAAAATAAAGAACGAATTTACGCTTTTGAGGAATTAAATAAGAAAAAATCCAACGCCAAAGAATTCCTCGCGAATGCTCTACCTTGGCTTTCTCCCCAAATAAATGCGGAGGCCCTCGCTGGCCTGCATGATGTACTTTAACAACGGGTTCTTCTTGAATTTCTTTTTTTTTTTCACGGGCACTAATAATTTATTCACTTATTATTATAATTAAAGAATTTAATTTTCCTTTTTTTGTTTTAATTGAAGAGTTTCAAATATTTGACGATATAATGGATTTGCATTTCCATTTTTGCCATGATACAGCTCTTCGTGAGTTCCAAAGCCGACAATACGACCTTTATCTAAAACCATTATCGCATCGGCGTTTCTAATGGTTGATATGCGTTGAGTAATGATGAAGGTAGTAGTATTATTCATTACTCTCTCAAGAGCTTGTTGTATTTGATACTCTGTCTCTACATCTACGCTACTCGTAGAGTCATCCAATATCAAGATTTTTGGATTAATAATGAGCGCTCGAGCAATAGATAAACGCTGTTTTTGGCCACCAGAAAGGTTCATTCCTCGTTCTCCTACCATTGTTTCGTATTTTTCAGGAAGGCCTTCAATAAAATCTTTAATACCTGCGATTTCTGCTGCAAGCTCGATTTCTTCCATTATTGCAGAATCCTTCCCAAAAGCAATGTTTTGCTTGATTGTTTTATCGAACAAATAGGTGTCTTGTGAAACGATTCCAATGTGTCTCCTAAGATTATTAATTTTATACTTACGAACATCAACATTATCGATTAATATCCTCCCCTTGCTTACATCGTAAAACCTTGGTAATAAATTGATAATAGTAGATTTTCCCGAACCCGTAGTGCCGAGGATAGCAACTTTTTGACCAGGAATTATGTGAAAATTCATATCGTTTAGTATAAGATTTGTTGGAGTGTACCCAAATGAAACATGATCAAATATAATGTCACCATTAATTTTTTCTTTTGTTATCGGATCAGGATCCTCAATAATATCTGGAGTAGATTCAAGTACTTCCCGTATGCGAGTAAGTGCCGCATCAGCTTGAACATACATGATAAAAATATTGCCTAACATTACCAAGGGAAAGATAGCCATACCAATGTAACTTTGAAAGGTGATGAGTAGAGCCAAGGACATTTCATTATTAAGGATGAGAGTGCCTCCAAAATAAAGCGTTAAAATAATCATTAATCCTAAGAGCAGGATGTTTAAGGGCATAAAAAAGCTATTGTACTTAGCGGATAGGATGGATATATTACGAAACCTCTCGTTATTCACCGAAAATTTATCAAATTCTTTTTTCTGGGTGCCAAACATCCGAACAACTTGCGCACCTACGATGTTTTCTCGTATGGTATTGGTCAAATCCCCAAAAGCTTCTCTGCTTACTTGATAAATTGGTTTGAGTTTTTTAGTAATAATAAGCGAACCAATTATGGAAAGTGGAATGCAGATCGTCAAGATCCAAGCGAGTTTGGGTTGAATTGACCATGTAGCAATGTTAACGCCTATTAATTGTAAAATACCCATTATTCCTAATACCAAGCCCATACCGAATATACCTTCCGTTTGTTCAACATCTGAAGTAGCTCGGGCTATCAATTGACCAGTCTCGTACTTGTCAAAATAGCTATAGGATTGCCGGTAAATCGCATCGTGGATATCCTGTCGAATATAGAACAGAGCTCTAGCTGCAATTTTTGCTCCTGATATACGGGCACCTCGACTGATAAAATAAGCAACGATACCAAAAATAACGATAATAATGAAGTTAATAAGTAATGTGAAGGGAGTAGCTTGTTGTTCCTTTGGAAGATTTGGATCTAGTTGTCCTACTAAATTACCTATAAATATTGGTATGAACAACGCAAATATGGTTGCAATCATCTGAAATAAAACATATTTGATAAAGCGTTTTCGCGAATAAGTCCAGTATTTAAAAATCATGTGCAATGAATTCATTAAACTACTTCCAATTAATCTTATATCTATGCATTTAAATTATGGCATACAGATAAAATTAATTTTTATAAACCATTAAGATCGCTTTTAGCATTTTTGAAGAATAAATCTGGCGTTAATTCAGCGTTAGGAACAAAAGAATATTTCTGAAAGTCCGTTATACCTGCCTCTTTAAGAACATCTTCATCTATGAAGAAATTTCCTGAGCATTCCCGACTCGATTTGTTAAAAATTACATAAGCCGCATCTGCAACGATATCTGGTTTTCTGGAGTGTTTCATTGCTGTTTCCCCGCCTAACAAATTTTTTACAGCAGATGTAGCTATGGTAGTTTTAGGCCAAAGAGCGTTCACTCCGATCCCAAACCGTTTAAATTCCTCCGCCAATCCTAAAACGCACATTGACATTCCAAATTTTGACATTGTATAAGCTAACGAACTTGCAAACCAAGTTGGTTCCATTACTAATGGCGGGGATAATACTAAAATATGAGGATTATCAGATTGTTTTAAAAACGGAATGCATAATTTAGAACATAGAAAAGTACCCCGAACATTTATATCAAACATCAAATCAAAACGCTTTATTGATGTTCCTAAGGTAGGTGTTAAGCTAATGGCACTCGCATTGTTTACAAGTATATCTATTTTTCCAAATTTCTCGATCGTTGCATCCACGGCAGCCTGTACTTGGTCTTCAAAGCGAATGTCAGCAATACATGGAATTGCATCACCCCCCGCATCTTTTATATCATCCACGGCAGTATATACTATCCCAGGTAATTTTGGATGTGGTTCGCTCGTCTTGCCAATAACAGCGATTTTTGCGCCATCTCTTGCACATCTCATGGCGATTGCTTTTCCTATCCCCCTACTGGCGCCCGTTATAAAAACGACCTTGTCTTTTAATCCCATAATTATTTCATCGCACACTCCCGAACGAGTTTTCCTTTTTCAGATAAATTCATCACAATTACTTTTGGCCTGCTCATTGCTTCGATTGCATATTTAACGCCTTGAGTTCCTAATCCTGAAGATTTGGTACCTAAAAAAGGAAAGTGATCTGGACCCCTCGAGCTTTGCCCGTTTATTTGAACAGTTCCCACCTGTAATTCCTGAGCGATATTAAAAGCAAGATCGATATTTTCAGTAAAAATCATGCCTTGAAGCCCGTATTCAGATTTGTTTGAAATATCAATCGCTTCTTGATAACTTTTCACACGTATGAAAGGTAATACGGGACCAAATGGTTCCTCCCAAGCAATTCTCATATCGAGAGAAACATCATCTAACAGAGTTGGCCACATGATATTATCATCTCTTTTATTCCCACAAATAAGTTTTGCTCCTTTTTCTAAAGCGTCATCAATAAGCCCTTGAACATAATCACATTGCTTGGAATTAATTAACGGACCAATTGAGTTATTTTCTGCAGGATTACCAACGCTAAGTTGTAAAACTTGTTCATTAACCTGTTTTATAAGACGATCTGCTATTTCCGGCATTGGTAGAACTCGCTTTACAGCCGTGCACCTCTGTCCACTGTAAGAAAATGCTCCTTTTACGATGGCATTTACAGTCAAGTCAATGGAAGCATCGTTGAGAACGATAGCAGCATCTTTTCCGCCGAGTTCTAAGAGCAAGGGTTTCATCCCTGCGGATTTTGCAATTCGTTTTCCAGTATCCGAAGATCCCGTGAAACTTATCATATCAATTAAGGGATGTGAGGAAAGATAATCTCCGATTTCAGAACCAAATCCCGTAATTGCGTTAAAAACACCTGGTGGGACGCCCGCTTTCTCTAAAATAGCACCAAAATGTAGTGCAGTGATGCTTCCTTGAGTGGATGGTTTCATTACGACGGCATTTCCTGCCAATAATGCTGGTGCAATTTTCGATCCAGTAAGATTAAATGGATAATTAAAGGGGCCTATGCATAACACAACGCCCAAAGGAACTCTATAAGTCATTGATATTTTATCTCGGGCAGATTCGTCAAGAATATCCCCCCTCATTGTTTCTCCAATTATTTGAGATGCAGAGTCAGCAGTGGCATTAAAGATTTCTGCTGTTCGCTTTATTTCAGATATCGCACTATTAAGCGGTTTCCCAATCTCACGCATTAATAAACGACCTAAAGCATTCGCCCATTCGAATATTATTTCGGCCGCATTTCGAAGGACATTAGCTCGCTCTTTTATTGGTACTTGGTCCCAACATTCTATGTTCTTTCGAGCGACATGTACCATTTCGTCAACTTCTTGAACCGTGCAAGCTTGAATAGATCCTACTATCTCTTTATTGTAAGGATTTTTTATTTCTATCACATTTCCCGAAGAAGACTTCTTCCATTCTCCATTGATGTAATACTTATATGTGGTTCCTTCTTTTATTTTAAGAGCATCGTTTATTTCTGTCATAATCTTATAAAATAATATTAAAATTTATTCTAAATGATACGATCTTGGTTTTTAACTCTATGCGTAATAACTTATAAAATTAATATTCGATATAACAAATTATAACCTTTATAAATCGATTTGTTACTTTTTCCTGCATGTCCCGCGAAAAAAGGGAAAGACTTAAATAGTGAAGAAGGTATAAGAATTATAAGAAGCTGAATGTAGGGGATACATCTCAGTTACAGGCGTTATCGCCCTAAAATCATTCAGAAAATTTATTTTTCAAGGATGTGAGTTAAAAATTACTCAAAATATTTTTTTGTTAGATGAGATCAATTACGACGCTCAAAGCATTAATATTACATGCCCCACATGCCAGAAAGCAAAGAAAATTTACTTACCACGTAATATTTTGAAAAAGAATGGTTTAACAACTATATCCATTCCTAAAGATAGCGTATGTATTCATCATTTTCAAGCATTCATTGATAAAAATCTTAATGTTCGAGGGTATCAAAAAGTTGATTTTGAATTGCTTGAAGATTCGGGCAATATATCCTTTCAATGTCAATTATGCAACGCTGAAATAAGTTTTAATCTGAAAGACGAAAGTACTTACCTTAATAAAGAACTCTACAAGCAATTTTTGGGTACGAATTTATACTCAATTAAAGTTGCTCATTATAGCAAGAACGAATTACATGTCAACACGCTCTTGGTGGAAGAAGATGGAACAATAAATAGCTTGATAAACTCAAATTCTGTTAAACTTGAAAATTACGAAAACAAGGAACTTTTGGATCTAAAATTTTTTAAATATAGTGAAGAGAATAACAAGGTTCTAGAAAAACATCCTTTATATGATTTATTTGTTGTCTTCAACATGTTTGATAACTGGATATACGAGCTTGTTTGCGCCCCTCTCTTTAATTCTGTAGAGCTTATAACCATGATCCACAAGAAGATACAAGAAGCAATAAGCATATATTCAAAGGCGCCTTCATACTTGAGCGTTACGATTGCTGATAAAATATTCCATGTATGGATTGATAATTCGAATGTAATTTGCGTGAATCTAATAAACGAGCTTAATATTCAATGGTTAAATACCATATTATCTGAATTTATTGAGAAAGCGACTGTGGATGGAAATTTAATTTCAAATTGTCCGCGATTTCTTCTAATTAGCGACTTTTTTAAAGAAGAGAGCGTTCCAAGAAGTAAAAGAGAACTGATAAGTAGATTAATTAACGACGATCTTCTCTATTCGAAAGTAAGGATCAAATATCCAGATCGAATTGAACGAATTTCAAATAAAATAATTGCGGATTTTGGTATTTCTAAATCTTTTGTTCTCGGATTTTTTTATCAAGATAAGAGCGTGATAGATTTCATTAAACTCTCTGAAAAATCAGACAATTTTGAAGATTTTGTTGAAATGATTGATTACATAAATAGAAGAAAATTATTTGAATAAGAATTAATTATCAGGGTGAGAAAAAGATTAAAGGTAGAATTAAAGCGTGGACGGAATTGCTAAAACTTGGATTTGCGACTAAGCTTAGCAAGGAAACCAACTCATTTTATAGGAACATTGTTGTTGAGGTATTGCAGAGAGAAGGATGGTTTACCTTTCTCGAAGAACCAAGAAGCCTCGATGAAATTGCTAAAAATTTTGATTATATTGACAAGGATTATTTAAACGAAATTCTTGTTGCATTATTATCGGATGATACGATCATTCGCAGGGAAGACAAGTACGAGACAAAAGGACCTATAGTGATAGAGAATATTAAACCGCAAATTTTTAACGAGGCTATAATGGACTATTCAAAAGGATATGCGAACTCGATTCCCGACAGGCTTAAGGGCAAATATCACTTGGTCACCACTGGTTATAACCTTTTTAACATGGACGATGCGTTATCTCTTCAAATGTATAAAACCATGAGGAGAAGTGCCTTTGCGTTTGGAAATGTTCTTGATTTGGAAGGTAAATTCCTTGATATTGGCTGTGGAAACGGCATTGGAACGGCAGATATTTGGACCATGTATTTCAAAAACAATTATTTCAATCACCATAAACAAATAGAAATATATGGTATAGATGTAAATAGCGACATGTTAAAGATTGCCGAAGAAGAATTTCCATTAAAAATAAAAAACATTCTATCTCTTTCCAACGATAAGATAAAGCAATACGAAGGTAAGTTTCCAAAACTAAAGGAAGGAACGGCAATTGACATCCCTTTTGAAGATAATACTTTTGACATTGTCTATATCTCTCAAGTATTACATTGGACAGATCCAAGAAAAGCCATACAAGAAATGTATCGCGTCGTGAAACCTGGAGGCATTGTTTTTGGAATTTCGATTTTACGACCAATGGCTAACGAATATCTCCACGTGAATATGAAAACAGTGCAAGGTGCTCACGGATTTTTCACAAAAAATGAGTTAAAACAATGGATAAAAGAAGCGGGATTTAAGGAAATGTCGTTTTCGACGCCCTTAACGATCTTTAAATTGAAAAAATAACCTTTTTTTTTATATCTTTAATATTTATAAAACAGGATAATTTCTTTAACACTTTTGCTTGATATCCTTTGTTTTTGATAGTTGTTAAATATTTTAATTTTTGAAAATTCATTTTTTCTTCGTGAATTTTATTTAATATTAGATCTAAAATAAAAAAGAAGAGTGATTATCTATTTTTAGAATTATAAATAATCATTCAAAAAGTGAGAAGAAAAAATGTTTGATAAATCGTTTTGTGAGTCGTGTGAGG
The DNA here is from genome assembly GCA_016839425.1 of Promethearchaeota archaeon. The sequence goes on along the minus strand of JAEOUI010000488.1, from coordinate 50 downwards.
GAATAAATTGCTTGATGAATTGCCAATGGATTGAGATTAATAGCGTTGAT